>CAZRMO010000008.1:42599-56587 GCA_964601155.1 uncultured Enterobacteriaceae bacterium | reverse complement strand
TCCAAGTACCGCCCCGCGGACGATTACGCGCACTTTCCGCTGGGTGACCCGATCGCGCGGCTCAAGCAGCATCTGATTGCGATCGGCGCGTGGTCGGAACAGGAGCACGAAGACGCGCAGAAAGAACTCGAGGCGCAGGTGGCCGTGGCGCAGAAGGAAGCCGAACGCTACGGGTCACTCGCCGACGGCCACATGCGCAGCGCCGCCGAGATGTTCGAGGACGTCTACAAGGACATGCCCGAGCACCTGCGCCGCCAGCGCCAACAGCTCGGGGTCTGAGCATGGAAATCAACACCGTAGCCGAAGAGAGCATTGAGAGCGCGCGCAGGACGCCGATGACCATGATCCAGGCGCTGCGCTCGGCGATGGACGTGATGCTCGAGCGCGACTCCAACGTCGTCGTCTACGGCCAGGACGTCGGCTATTTCGGCGGCGTGTTCCGCTGCACCGAAGGCCTGCAGGCGAAGTACGGCAGGTCGCGCGTATTCGACGCGCCGATTTCCGAAGGCGGCATTGTCGGCACTGCCGTCGGCATGGGCGCCTACGGCCTGCGCGCGGTCGTCGAAATCCAGTTCGCCGACTACTTCTATCCGGCGTCGGACCAGATCGTTTCCGAGGCGGCGCGCCTGCGCTACCGCTCGGCGGGCGATTTCACCGCGCCGATCACCATCCGCATGCCCTGCGGCGGCGGCATCTTCGGCGGGCAGACCCACAGTCAGAGTCCGGAGGCGCTGTTCACGCACGTGTGCGGCTTGCGCACGGTGATGCCGTCCAACCCTTACGATGCCAAGGGCCTGTTGATCGCGGCGATCGAGTGCGACGATCCGGTCATCTTTCTCGAACCCAAGCGGCTGTACAACGGCCCGTTCGACGGCCATCACGACAAGCCGGTGGTGCCCTGGTCCAAGCACCCGCTGGGCGAGGTGCCCGAAGGCCACTACACCGTGCCGCTGGAGTCGGCTTCGGTGTTCCGCGCCGGCAGCGAGCTGACGGTAATCACCTACGGCACGATGGTGTTCGTCGCGGAAGCCGCGGCGCGGGAGAGCGGCATCGACGCCGAGATCATCGACCTGCGCAGCATCTGGCCGCTGGATCTCGACACCCTGGTCAACTCGGTCAAGAAGACCGGCCGCTGCGTCGTCGTGCACGAGGCCACACGCACCAGCGGCTTCGGCGCCGAACTGGTCGCGCTGATGCAGGAGCACTGTTTCTATCACCTCGAAGCGCCGATCGAGCGCGTCACCGGCTGGGACACGCCCTATCCGCACGCGCAGGAGTGGGCGTATTTCCCCGACCCCGAGCGCGTTGCCGCCGCGTTCAAACGCGCAATGGAGCGATGACGTGGGTACGCATGTGATCAAAATGCCGGACATCGGCGAAGGCATTGCCGAAGTGGAACTCGTGGCATGGCATGTAAAGCCCGGCGATGCCGTGAGCGAGGACCAGAACCTGGCCGATGTGATGACCGACAAGGCGACGGTGGAGATCCCCTCGCCGGTAAAAGGCACCGTGCTTGCGCTGGGCGGCGAGCCCGGCGAGGTCATGGCGGTCGGCGGCGAGCTCATTCGCATCGAGGTCGAGGGCGCCGGCAACGTGAAGGCGGAGCCTGCCGCAGCGAAGGAAGTGGCGGCGCCGCGCGCGCCGGCAAGGCAGACGCAGGCTGCACCCGCTACGGCCGCAAGCCAGGAGGCACCGGCGGCAGCGCCGGAGGCGAAACCGGTGCTGGAGCCGCCAGCGGCGAGGCCGGCTGCACCAGCGGCGCGTCGCATAGGCGACAAGCCGATCGCTTCGCCTGCGCTGCGACGCCGCGCCTGGGAACTCGGTATCGAACTACAGTTCGTGCCCGGCAGCGGCACGGCAGGGCGCATCACGCACGAGGATCTCGACGCCTACGTAGCGGGCCAGTCGGGCGGGGGCGCGCCGCACAGCGCCGCGCGCTACGCCGAACGCAACGAGGAAGAGGCCATTCCCGTCATCGGCCTGCGCCGCAAGATCGCGCAGAAGATGCAGGAGGCAAAACGCCGCATCCCCCACTTCAGCTACGTCGAGGAAATCGACGTCACCGAGTTGGAGGCGCTGCGCGCCCAGCTGAACGCGAAGTGGCTGGACGAGCGCGGCCGCATCACCTTGCTGCCGCTGCTGGCGCGCGCGATCGTGCTGGCGGTGCGCGAATTTCCGCAGGTCAACGCGCGCTTCGACGACGACAAGGGCATTGTCACGCGCTACGCCGCGGTGCACATCGGCATCGCGACGCAGACCGAAGCGGGCCTGATGGTGCCGGTGTTGCGCCACGCTGAGGCGCGCGACCTGTGGTCCAGCGCCGCGGAGATCGCGCGCCTGGCAGAGGCCGCGCGCACGGCCAAGGCGGCGCGCGAGGAACTCAGCGGCTCGACCATCACCATCACCAGCCTGGGTGCGTTGGGCGGCATCGTCACGACCCCGGTGATCAACCACCCCGAAGTCGCCATCGTCGGGGTCAACCGCATCGTCGAGCGCCCGATGATGCGCGGCGGCGCAGTGGTACCGCGGCTGATGATGAACCTGTCTTCGTCGTTCGATCACCGCGTCGTCGACGGCGCGGTCGCGGCCCGGTTCGTGCAGGCGCTGCGCAGCTTGCTCGAATGCCCGGCAACCTTGTTCGTCGAGTAGACGATGGAAACGCGATCGACCACTTTGCTGGTCCTCGGCGGCGGCCCCGGCGGCTATGTCGCCGCGATCCGGGCGGCGCAACTCGGCATCGCCACCACGCTCATCGAAGGCGACAAGCTCGGCGGCACCTGCCTGAACATCGGCTGCATTCCGTCCAAGGCGCTGATCCACGCGGCTGAGCAGTTCGAGCAGGCTTGCCGTTACGCGCAGGATTCGTCCCACGGGAACCTCCCCCGGTCGCCGCTCGGCATCCGCGTCGAATCGCCGCGCATCGATCTGGCGCAGACCGTGCGCTGGAAGGACGGCATCGTCACCAGGCTCACCGACGGCGTCGCCAGCCTGTTGAAGAAGAACGGTGCGCAAGTCATCCGCGGCTGGGCGCGCATCGTCGACGGCAAGACGGTGGAAGTCACGTCCGGCGCGGAGCAGGAGCCGCTGCGTGTCGTCTGCGATCATTTATTGCTTGCGCCCGGATCGCTGCCGCTGGCGCTGCCGGCGATGCCATTCGGCGGCCGCGTCATTTCGTCGACCGAAGCGCTTGCGCCGCCTGCGCTGAGCAAGCGCCTGGTCGTCGTCGGTGCCGGCTACATCGGGCTCGAGCTCGGTACGGCCTACCGCAAGTTCGGCGCCGAAGTGGCGGTGGTCGAGGCGCTGGAGCGCGTGCTGCCGGCCTACGACGAGGCGCTCACCAAACCGGTGGCGGCTTCGCTGCGAAGGCTGGGCGTGCAACTGCACCTGGGCTGCAGCGTGCTCGGGCTGAATGAAAGCGGCGACGCGGTGCGCGTGCGCAATGCGCAAGGCGAGGAATTTGCGCTGCCGGCCGATCAGGTGCTGGTCGCGATCGGGCGGCGGCCGCGCACCGAGGATTCGGGCATGCGCACCCTGATGCTCGACATGAACGGCCGCGCCGTGCGCGTCGACGATCAATGCCGCACGTCTATGCGTAACGTTTGGGCGATCGGCGACGTGACCGGCGAGCCGATGCTGGCGCACCGCGCGATGGCGCAGGGCGAGATGGTGGCCGAGATCATCGCCGGCCGGCGCCGGCGCTTCACGCCTGCGGCGATCCCGGCGGTGTGCTTCACCGATCCCGAAGTGGTCGTCGTCGGCCGCTCGCCGGAGGATGCGGCGCAGGCCGGGCTGGACTGCATCAGCGCAACGTTCCCGTTCGCCGCCAACGGACGCGCGCTCACGCTCGAATCGAGCGAGGGTTTCGTGCGCGTCGTGGCGCGGCGCGACAACCACCTGATCGTCGGCTGGCAGGCGGTGGGCCGCGGCGTGTCCGAATTGAGCGCGGCCTTCGGCCACTCGATCGAAATGGGCGAAAGGCTCGAAGATACTGCGGCAACCATCCACGCCCACCCGACGCTGGGCGAAACGGTGCAGGAGGCCGCGCTGCGCGCGCTCGGACACGCGCTGCATATCTAGGGTCCGGCAGCTTGGCGGTTTTGCCCGCCAGGTCGCATAATGTTCGCCATTGCAAACCGAAACGGGGAGTCAGCATGGGACGCAAGGCAAAAGCAGCCGTATGCCGCCAGAACAATGTGCCGGTGGTGGTGGAAGAAATCGAGGTCGAGTCGCCGCACCGCGACGAAGTGATGATCAAGCTGGGCGCCTGCGGCGTCTGCCACAGCGACTTGTCCGCCGTGAACGGCACTATCGGCATGCCTTTGCCGCTGATTCTCGGCCATGAGGGCGCGGGGACCGTGGTCGAGGTCGGCGAAGGCGTGACCGAGTACGCGGTCGGCGACACGGCGATCAGCTCCTTCGTCAACATGTGCGGCAAGTGCCGCTATTGCGTGACCGGTCGCCCGCATTTGTGCGACGTGGGTGCGAAGGCGATCATCTCGCTGCCCGACGGCAGCCTGCGCACGCGCGATGCCGCGGGCAAACCGCTCAATATTTTTTCCGCCTGCGGTGTAATGGCCGAATACGCCACCCTGCACGTGAACAACGTGGTGAAAATTGCGCCCGGCATGCCGCTGGCGCAGGCGGCGCTGATCAGCTGCGGCGTGATGACCGGGGTGGGTGCGGTGTTCAATACCGCCAAGGTGGAGCCGGGTTCGAGCGTGCTGGTGATAGGCGCGGGCGGCGTGGGGCTCAACGTCATCCAGGGATGCGCCATCGCCGGCGCCGGCATCATCGTCGCGGTGGACATGGCGGACAACAAGCTCGAGCTGGCGCAGCAGTTCGGTGCCACGCACACGCTCAATGCAGGCAAGGAAGAGAACCTGGTCAAGGCGGTGAAGAAACTCACCGGCGGCGGCGCCGACTATGCCTTCGAGTGCATCGGCTTGGGCAAGATGGTGGAACAGGCCTTCCGCGCCGTGCGTAAGGGCGGCACCGCCCTGGTGGTCGGTGTGGCGCGCGGCGACGACAATACTTCGCTGAAGACCGCTTCGGTCACGTTCGAGGAAAAGACGCTCACCGGCAGTTACTACGGCTCGGCGCGCCCGCGCGAGGACTTCCCGCGCTTGATCGCGCTGTACCAGGCGAAGAAACTCAAGCTGGACGAGCTCATCACGCGCACCTACAGTATCGAGGAGGCGCCGCAGGCGTTTGCCGACCTCGAAGCGGGGCGCAACGCGCGCGGCGTGATCGTGTTCTGATCGCCGCGCGCGGTTGACGCCCGCCGGAACGGTGCAGGTGCCGCCGGCGCAGCGCGTGCGCCGCGATTGATCAGATAAGGGAGGAGATCAAGCCATGATCAAGCTCAACGTCAACGGCAAGTCGATATCGGTCAAGGACGGTCCGGATACGCCCTTGCTGTGGGTGCTGCGCGATACCCTGGGCATGACCGGCACCAAATTCGGCTGCGGTGTGGCGCTGTGCGGCGCCTGCACGGTTCATCTGGATGGTGAGCCGGTCCGCTCCTGCTCCGTCCCGCTTTCGGCCGCGGCGGGCAAGAAGGTCGTGACCATCGAGGCCATGGCCGCCAATCCGGTCGGTCAAGCGGTGCAGGCTGCCTGGGTCAGGCACGACGTGCCGCAGTGCGGCTATTGCCAGAGCGGCCAGATCATGGGAGCGAGCGCGCTGTTGGCGAAGAATGGGAAACCCAACGACGCCGATATCGACGCCGCGATGAACGGCATCATCTGCCGTTGCGGCACCTACAACCAGATTCGCGCGGCGATCAAGGAAGCGGCGCAGTCGCTGGCCGAAGGAGGCTGAGCATGAGCGCAATCTACAAGGCATCGCGCCGCGACTTTCTCAAGGCTTCCGCACTCGCAGGAGGCGGGCTGGTGATCGGCTTCACCTTGCCGGGCGCCGCGCGCTTCGCGCAGGCCGCGGCCGAATTCAAGCCCAACGCCTATCTGCGCATCGGATCGGACGACACGGTCACGGTAATCTGCGGCCTGTCGGAGATGGGGCAAGGCGTGCTGACTGCGATTCCCATGCTGGTGGCCGAGGAACTCGACGCCGACTGGCTGAACGTCAAGGTCAAGCAGGCGCCCGCCGATCCGGCATTCAACAACCCCATTTTCGGCATGCAGGCGACCGGCGGCTCGACCTCGGTGCGTGGCCATTGGGAGCCGATGCGCAAGGCCGGGGCGGCCGCGCGTGCGATGCTGGTCGCCGCGGCTGCGGCACGGTGGAAGGCAAATCCGGCGGATTGCCGCACCGAGGAAGGCGTGGTGGTGCACAAGAGCGGCAAGAAGCTCTCCTACGGCCGCCTCGCCAATGCCGCGGCCAAACAAGCTGTGCCCACCGAGGTGAAACTGAAGAGTGCAAAAGACTTCAGGATCCTCGGCACGCCGAGGAGGCGTCTCGACACCCCGGCAAAGATCGATGGAACGGCGAAGTTCGGGCTGGATGTGCAATTGCCCGGCATGCTCACTGCGGTGATGGCGCGCCCGCCGGTGCCCGGCGGCAAGCTGCTGTCCGTGGACGAGGGCAAGGCCAGGGCGATCCCGGGAGTCCGGCAGGTGCTGCAGATACCGGGCGGCGTAGCGGTGCTGGCCGAGGGCTATTGGGCGGCCAAGCAGGGGCGCGACGCGCTGCAAATCAAATGGGACGACGGCGCCAACGCCGCGCTGTCCTCGGAAGGCATATCCAAAATGCTGGCCGAGGGCGCTGCCAAGGGCGGTGCCCTGGCGCGCAGCGCAGGCGATGCCCGCGCTCAGGCGGCGAAGAAGCTCGAAGCCGTCTACGAGGCGCCTTATCTCGCGCATGCCTGCATGGAACCCATGAACGCGACGGTATGGGTCAAGCCCGATGAGGTCGAGGTCTGGGCCGGCACGCAATCGCAGGGGCCGTCGCAGCATATCCTCGGGAAGCTGACAGGCGTCGCGCCAAACAAGGTCAAGGTGAAGACCATGTATCTGGGCGGCGGCTTCGGCCGGCGCTTCGCTCCGGATTTCACAGTGGATGCGACCCTGTTGTCCAAGGCTTCGGGCAAGCCGGTGAAACTGGTCTACACGCGCGAGGACGACATGAAGGCCTATTTCTACCGTCCGGCCTCGGTCACGCGCTTCGTCGGCGGTCTCGACGCAGGCGGCAACGCCGTGTCCTTTTTCGCCAGCGTCGCCTCGCCGTCGGTCGCAGAGGCCTCGGGCTTCATGAAGCTTCCTGCGGACGGCGTGGACGAAGCGGCGGTCGAGGGCATCCGCGACTGCCCCTATGATTTTCCCAACCTGCGCGTCGAGTACGCGCGGCGCGAGCCCGGCGTTCAAGTCTGGTTCTGGCGCTCGGTCGGACATTCGCAAAACCTGTTCTTCCTCGAGAGCTTCATCGACGAAATGGCGGCAGCCGCCGGGAAGGACCCGTATGAGTTCCGCCGCAGCCTGCTCGGCAAGCAGCCGCGCCACCTGGGTGTGCTTGACCTCGCAGCGCAAAGGGCCGGCTGGGGCGGGCCGCTGCCGCCGGGGGTGCATCGCGGCATTGCCGTGGCGCAATCGTTCGGCAGCTATGTCGCCGAGGTGGCCGAGGTGTCGGTCGGCAAGGACGGCAAGGTGAAAGTGCACCGCGTGGTCGCAGCGGTCGACTGCGGCATGACCGTCAATCCGGCGATCATCAAGCGGCAAATAGAAAGCGCCATCGTCTACGGGCTCAGTGCCGCGCTCTATGGCAAGATCACTTTCAAGGACGGCAGGGTGGAGCAATCGAATTTCTACGACTATCCGGTGCTGCGCATCGACGAAATGCCCAAGGTGGAGGTGCATATCGTCGCGAGCAGCGAGCCGCCGGGCGGCATGGGCGAGCCGGGCCTTCCGCCGCTTGCGCCAGCCGTCGCCAATGCGATTTTCGCCGCGACCGGCAAGCGGCTACGCAAGCTGCCGGTCGACAGCGAGGAACTGAAACACGCTTAGCGCAGGGCGAAGGGAACCATCCCCTCGCACGGCTATCTAGGCGGCGATTCTCCCGGACTGGCGCTGCCATTGGCCGTGCTCGAGTTCGCGCGCCAGGTCGACCAGGCTTTCGATGTTGTGCACCGGCATGAAGGCATCCACGTGCGGCAGCATCGCGCGCACGCCCGCCGGACGCGGCTGGAAGCCCTCGTAGCGCAACAGCGGATTGAGCCAGACGAGCTTGCGGCAGGACTTGTGCAGGCGCTCCATTTCCGCGCCCAGGCCCGCGCCTACGTCGCGGTCGAGGCCGTCCGAGATCAACAGCACCACCGCGTTCTGGGCGAGCAGACGCCGCGACCACTTGCGGTTGAATTCCGCCAGGCAGACGCCGATGCGCGTGCCGCCGGCCCAGTCCTGGATCGCCGCGGTCACCCGGTTCATCGCGATGTCCACGTCGCGGTTGCGCAGGTGGCGCGTGATATTGGTGAGCCGCGTGCCGAACACCAGGGTGTGCACGCGGTCGCGGTCGTTGGTGATGGCGTGCAGGAAATGCAGGAACATGCGCGAGTAGCGGCTCATGCTGCCCGAGATGTCGCATAACACCACCAGCGGCGGATGTCGGGTGATACGCTCGCGGCGCTTGAGCGCGATGGTCTGCGCACCGCCCCTGAGGCTCGCGCGCAGCGTTGCCGGCAGGTCGATGCAGGCGCCGCGGGCATCCGGGCGATAGCGGCGGGTCTGCGCTTCGGGAATGGGCAGGCGCAGGCGCGCGATCAGCTTCTTCGCCTGCGCCAACTCGGCGCCGCTCATGCTCTCGAAGTCGGCATGCCGCAGCAGTTCGTTGCCGAAAGAGGACGAGGCGTCGAGTTCGATGTCCCCTTGCTGCCGCTGCTCCTGCGCATCGCCTGGCTTCGGTTGCATCGCCTCGGTCAGTCGTTTTCCCCCTTCGGTCGGCTCGACCGGGCCGACGTGGCCATAGCCCGGCGGCAGCAACAGGCGCATGATGCGCTCGAGCATCTGCGGGTCGCGCCAGAAGATATGAAAGGCCTGGTCGAACAGCTCCTGCTGCTCGCGTTTCGACAGGAACACTGCGGCCAGCGTCCAGTAGAAGTCCTCGCGCCGCTCGATGCCGGCTGTTTCCAGCGCACGCAGCGCATCGACCACACGGTCCGGGCCGATCGGCAAGCCCGCCGCGCGCAGCACGCGCGCGAAATGCATGATGTTTTCCGCCAATTTGCCCGCGGCCATGCGGTATTATACGGCGTCCCTGTCCGCGCGCAGTCGTTGCCATGCACGACCTCACCCGCGGCTACGCCCGTTGTCCCGTTGTTGCGATGAAAAATCCATAGAGTTTGCGCAATGAATTACTTTTCCAAGCTGTATTACAAGCTGCGCAAGATGTGGAAGGCGATCCGCCTGTACCTGATCATCGCCGGCCCCGGCATCGTGGTGATGGTCGCCGACAACGATGCCGGCGGCATCACCACCTATGCGGCCACGGGCGCGAAGTACGGCTACCACCTGATCTGGTTCCTGCTGCTCCTCATTCCGGTTGCCTACTATGTGCAGGAGATGACGGTGCGCCTGGGCGCGGTCACCAAGCGTGGCCACGCGGAGGCGATTTTCGACGGTTTCGGCGCGTTCTGGGGCTGGTTCTCGCTGCTCGACCTGATGCTGGTGGATTGGCTGACGCTGGTCACCGAATTCATCGGCATGACCGCGGCCCTCAGCATATTCGGCGTGGCGCCCTGGCTGACGGTCACCGGCGTGGTCCTGCTGATGGCCATCATTGTCCTGAACGGCCGCTACTGGACCTGGGAGAAAATTGCGCTCCTGTTCTGCGCGCTGAATCTGATCTATATCCCGGGCGCTTTCATGATCCATCCGACGTTCTCGGACATCGTCAAAGACGGCTTGATCCCGAATTTCGCCGGCGGCTTCAACGCCCAGCTGTTCTTTTTCCTGATGGCCAATATCGGCACCACCATCGCGCCGTGGATGCTGTTTTTCCAGCAAAGCGCGGTAGTGGACAAGGGCATGCAGGAAAAGGACATCCCCTGGGGCAAATTCGATACCCTGCTCGGCTCCGCGCTCACCATCGTGGTGGCGATTTTCATCGTCATCGTCGTTGGCACGACTTTGAACGGCGTGGAGATCGACAGCGCCGGACAGGCGGCCGAGCACCTGATGCGGACCGACCGCTATATCGGCACCTTCATGGCGATCGGCCTGTTCGATGCCGGTCTGCTCGGCGCCATCTGCATCTCGCTCGCGAGTTCCTGGGCGTTCGGCGAAATATTCGGCTGGGCGCACTCGCTCAACCAGAACATCAAGCAGGCGCCATGGTTCTACGCCAGCTATTTCTTCACCCTGATCACCGCAGGCCTGGTGGTGCTGATTCCGGGCGCGCCGCTGGTGCTGATCACGCTGTTCGTCCAGGTGGTCGCGGTGACGCTGCTGCCGGCGGCGCTGGTATTCCTGATCCTGCTGCTCAACGACCGACCCACGATGGGGGATTACTGCAATGGCGTTTGGCAGAATCTGATCGGCGGGTTGATTGTCATCGTTATCGTGCTTCTGTCTTCGCTCTACGGGATCAGCGTGATGTTCCCGAACCTGTTTCAATAGGGGGGACGCGGCCATGCGCGCCAGCCTGAAACGCCTGTTTCGCAAGATCGGGGAGATCAACCAGCGCTATCGCGAACCGCGGATCCGGATGTCGCCCGCGGTCAAGGCCGCGCTGATGTTCCTGCGCGTCTATCTGCTGTTCCTGGTGTGCCTGATGGCATACAAGTTCGTCCTGCTGTTGAGCTGAGGGGAGAGCACGCGATGGTCGCCGCACTCGAGAACGAGTTTTTCCTGGGGGAGATACTGGGCCGCAGGGTGTATCTCAAAGCCGACAAAATCGGACGGCTGGACGATCTGGTGATCGTCGAAACCGGCACGATTCCTGAAGTCACCCATCTGGTCGTGAGCCGTTCGTTCGGCTATCCGTCCCTGCTTCTGCCCTGGGACACGATCGCGCTGATCTCCAATACCGAGATCGTGGCCGACGTGGCCAGCGCCGCCGACTACGAGATGGCACCGCCGGCCGGGTCCATTCTGCTCAAGGATCACATCCTCGACAAGAAGATCCTCGACATGGACGACCACGAAGTGGAGGTCGTCTACGACGTCAAGCTGGTGCTGCAAAACGACAGGCTCTACGCCAGCGAAGTGGATTTCAGCCGCTACCGCCTGCTGCGGCGGCTGGGGCTGAAAAAATTAGCCAATTTTCTGGTCGAGCACAATGAAATGGCGACCGTGTCGTGGATCTACGTCCAGCCTTTGCCGGAGCATATAGGCAGCTTTTCCGGCAGCGTCAAACTCAAGGTGCTGAAAGACAAACTGCATGACATCCACCCGGTCGACTTGGCCGATATTCTGGAAGAACTCGACAGCCAACAGCGCATGGCTATTTTCAGCGAGCTCGAACCCGAGCATGCGTCCGACACCCTGGAAGAAATCGAGCCGCGGGTGCAGCGCGAGCTCATCAGCGCGATGAAAAGGGAGGCCGCAGCCAAACTCATCAACGAGATGAGCCCGGCGCAGGCTGCCGATATCCTGGCGATCCTGCCGACCGCGGAGGCCGACGAAATCCTCAAGCTGATCGACGAGGACAGCGCGCCAATGGTGCAGCAGATCATCGAGGCACACGACGAGAATGTCCTGCTGTTCGCGACGCAGCAGTACGTCAAGATGCCAGAAACGACCCGCGCCAGGGATGCGCTGAACAACTACCGCGAAACCGCGCGCAAAATGGACGTCGCCATGTACGTCTATGTCACCGACGAGAAGGATACGCTGCACGGCGTGGTCGACCTGCGCCAGTTGATCGTGGCCGGGCCCGAACAGACAATCGGGGAATTCATGACCGACAACGTGATCACGCTGAACCCCGATGACACGCTGCATGACGCGGTGGACATGATCGGGCGCTACGGCCTGCGCGCCATCCCGGTTACCGACAACCAGGAACGCCTGCTCGGCGTCGTTTCCTTCGACGACATCAAGGGTATCACGCCGAGACTCGATTAGCGCTCGGCGCGCGCGGTGCCCGTCACGTCACGAGCGTCCGGCCGCGGCGCGTGCCAGCAGGCTCTCGCGCGCGAGCAGCGACAGTCCCGGCGAAGCCACGACTTCATGCTCTTTCGTGTAGGCCTCGTGGTTGCGCTCGACATCCTTCAGGCGGTAGACGTAATTGACCATCAGACCGGCCGAACGCGCCATGCCCGAGTCGGACAGGTCGGCGAGCCAGTTGAGACGCTCCATGCGTGCGCCGTTGCCCAGGTGAAAGCGCGCCACTGCATCGGCCGGTTCCGTGTTGTTTTTGGCGTGCTGCAGGTAGTACGCGCACAGCCGCGTCAATTCGGTCCGCGTGCGCGTCCCCGGCCCGGCGCGCTGAACCCAGTCTTTTGTCTCCAGTGCGCCGGTCAGTTCGGCCAGTTGGGTCAATTCGGCGTGTGCCGCGGCGGCTTCGGCGAGCCACCTGCGGAAGCCCGGTATTGGCGACAGCGTGGCAAATGTTTTCAGGCGCGGGAATTCTCTGCCCAAGTCCTGCGCTACCTGTTTGATCAGAAAATTGCCGAAGGAGATGCCGCGCAGGCCTTCCTGGCAGTTGGTGATGGAGTAGAAAATAGCGGTGTCCGCGTCGGCCGGATCGACCACCGGCGAGTCGGGATCGATGAGGGGTTGCACCTGAGCGCTCATGCCCTTTGTCAGCGCAATCTCGATGAAAATGATGGGTTCGTCGGGGAGGGCGGGATGGAAAAAAGCGTAGCAGCGGCGGTCGGATTCCAAACGCCGGCGCAGGTCGCGCCAGCCCTGGATCTCGTGCACGGCCTCGTATTGCATGAGTTTTTCCAGTACCAGCGCCGGCGTACGCCAGTCGATGCGCTGCAGCGAGAGAAAGCCGCGGTTGAACCAGGATCCGAGCAGGTGGACCAAGTCGGCGTCGATGCCGGCCCAGTGCGGCTGCGCACGCAACTCGCGCAATACGCGCCGGCGCATTTCCACCAGGGCTGCGGTGCCGCCGGCGGCCAGGTTGAAGCGGCGAAACAGTTCTTGCCGCGGCGACTCGACCACGTTCTGCAGCCTGATCAGCTTGGCTTGAGAAGCATCCTGCCTGTAGGCGTCGGCGGCATTCCCCACCGCTGCCGGGTCGGGAGAAAATTCTTGCGCGAGCACATCGAAAAACGCTCGCAGCGCCGGGCCGGAAAGCAGGCGATAGGATTCCAGCGCCTCGCGCGCGAGCGCGGCGCCGGAGGCTTCGCCGCGCTCCGACAGCAGGGCGTGGCACAGGGTCACCGTCTTGCGCGTGTGCCGGTCGGCCTTGCTGTCGCTCAACTCAGCCGGAGCGAACATACGCTTGATAAATGCGGGAGATTTCATGATTCTGTACGCCGTACCGCCTCAGACGCTCGCGATTTCCGCCTTGACCTCGGACAGCAGCCGCTCGGCTTCGCTGCCGCGCACCCGGCCTATGTCGTCCTGGTACTTGAGCAGAGCGCCGAGCGTGTCGTTGACCGTGCCCGGATCGAGGCTGAGCTGGTCCAGTGCCACCAGCGCCTTGGTCCAGTCTATGGTTTCGGCGACGCCGGGGAGCTTGAACAGATCCATTTTGCGCAGGCGCTGCACGAACGCGACGATCTCCTGCGACAGGCGCTGCGCCGCGCCGGGGACTTTCCTGCGCAGGATGTCGAGTTCGCGCGCCGCGTCCGGATAATCCACCCAGTGATACAGGCAGCGGCGCTTGACCGCGTCGTGGATCTCACGCGTGCGGTTGGAGGTGATGATTACTATAGGCGGTTTGTCCGCCTTGATCGTGCCCAATTCTGGAATGCTCACCTGATAGTCGGATAGCACTTCCAGCAGATAGGCCTCGAACGGCTCGTCGGTGCGGTCCAGCTCGTCGATCAGCAGCACCGGCGCCGCGCCGTCCGCGCCGGTTTCGAGCGCTTGTAGCAGCGGCCGCTTGATCAGAAACTGCTCGGAAAAAATATCCTGGCTGAG
>CAZRMO010000008.1:30427-42499 GCA_964601155.1 uncultured Enterobacteriaceae bacterium | reverse complement strand
GAGGCCTCGTGCGTCGGTCCGGAGGCCTCATGCATCTTTCCGCCCGCCTCGGCCAGGCGGATTTCTATCATTTGCCGCGGGTAGTTCCATTCGTATACCGCCGAGGAAATATCCAGTCCTTCGTAGCACTGCAGCCGCACCAGCCGGCGCTCCAGCGTGCCCGCGAGCACCTTGGCGATCTCGGTCTTGCCGACGCCGGCCTCGCCCTCGAGAAACAACGGCCGCTCCATTTTCAGGGCAAGGAACAGCGCGGTGGCGAGGCTGCGTTCGGCCACGTAGTCGGCGCGCGCCAGCAGCGCCGCGGTGTCGTCTATTGACTTCGGCAGTTTGATCATTTGCTTCGACGCGAAGGAGCCAGCGCTCAGGTAAGTACGCGGGGATTTTATACCTTTGCGCAGCGCAGCGCGCGTTGAAGTACGGTCCGAAGCGGCGCAAATTAGCTGGAGTATTGCGTTATCGCAAAACGCTTGCGTACGCAGCGCGCTATGCTGCTGGCCAATATGCACACAGAGAGTTCAAGATGAGCGAAGACATCCACGGTTATGAAACCCCGGGCTGCGCCTACTGCCCGAGCACGGTGCGCGCCTGCCGCCAGGGCGAAGGCGAGGAGCGCGGTCCCGCATTTTGCCCGTCCAAGGTCGACCCCGAGGGTATCGTCTCGGCCTGGGAGCCTTACCTCGATCCCTTTACCATGCGCGTCGCGCACACGGCCGCCGTGGTCGAGAGCGAAGGCTACTGCAAGTGGACGCGAGTGGAAGAGATCTGCCAATTCGCGAAGAAAATGGGCTTTCACAAGGTCGGCATCGCCATGTGCATCAGCTTCGTCGACCTCGCGCGCGTGTTCAGCGCGATTCTGGAGAGCCACGGCCTGGAGGTGACCTCGGTGGCATGCAAGAACGGCGGCGTGCCCAAAGAGGACATCGGCCTGAAGGAGGAGGAAAAAATCCGCCCGGGCAATTTCGAGCCGATGTGCAACCCAGTGTCGCAGGCCGAATTGCTCAACCGCGCCGGCTGCGAACTCAATGTGATTATCGGCCTGTGCGTCGGGCACGACAGCCTGTTCATCCGCCAATCGGAGGCCCTGGTGACCACCCTGGTGACCAAAGACCGGGTGCTCGCGCACAATCCGGTGGGCGCGCTGCAGCTGGCGGACAGCTACTACAGCCGTGTCTGGGGCCCGAACAAGCCCGAAAAGCTGCCGAGCAAGCCGGCGCGGAACAAGCGCAAGGCCTAACTTCGCGAATCCCCCTGGCTTGTCGGCCT
Source organism: uncultured Enterobacteriaceae bacterium (assembly GCA_964601155.1). GTDB lineage: Bacteria > Pseudomonadota > Gammaproteobacteria > Burkholderiales > SG8-39 > 2-12-FULL-64-23. The sequence goes on along the minus strand of CAZRMO010000008.1, from coordinate 41,236 downwards.
TACGGTTTTTTTCCCGCGCCGAACCAGCGCCCGCGTAGCGCCTTGAGGCTGGCCAGCAGTTTTCGACCGACCGCGGAATCGCCCAAGTCGCGCGACTCCCGCACGCGGTGCTGCTGCAGCAACTGCGGCGTTTTCTGGAAAGCGAGATAGCGCACAAGCGCGTCTTCCACGTACTGTTTGAAGAGTTTCACGTTCACCGGCTTGTTGAGGAAGCGGAAGATTTGCGCCTCGTTGATGAGGTGGATCACCAGCTCCGCATCGGAAGCCTTGGTAAGAACGATGGTCAGGATCTGCGGATTCACCAGCTTCAGCAGCTTCAGCATTCCCGTGATGTCTTGGTGGCCGGCCTCGACATCGGCGACGACCACCGCGATTTCCTGCGCTTGCATCGCGCCGATCGCGCTGTCGAGATCGCTTGCATAGCAGACCGGGCAGCGGCCGCCTATGAGCTCCTTGGCGAAACGGAAGACTTCCTGGTCGTTGTCGATCACCAGCACGCCTGCCGACATCGTTTGCGGCAGCGCCACCGCCACCGCCTTGGCGTCCGCGAGTTCGAGCGCGATGGTCACGGCCTCTGCGACGGTCTGCTGCAGGTCCTGGTTGTTCCACGGCTTGCTGATGAAGCGGTAGACCTCGCCGTCGTTGATCGAGCCGACGATCGACGCGAGGTCGGAGTAGCCGGTGAGCAGAATGCGAACGCAGGAAGGCGAAATTTCACGCGCCTGACGCAGCAGCTCGACGCCGGGCATGATCGGCATGCGCTGGTCGCTGATGACCACATGCATCTGGTATTTCTTCATGAACTCCAGCGCCTTGTTGCCGTCGGTCGTGGCAAAAACGTGGTAGCGCTGGCGGAAAATCGATTTCAGCGCGGACAGGATGCGCTCCTCGTCGTCCACGACCAGTAGCCGCGCTTTTCTCACGCTCTGGTCGAGACTGATCGCGCCTGCGGCGGCGATTGCGGGCGCGTCTGCGCCATCGCCCGGCGTCTGCGCCGCGGCGTCGGTTCTGATCAGGCGCGCGGCATTGAGCAGGCTGAGTTCAGGCCCTGCGGCGGGGGTTCCCTGTGCAAGGCTCGCATCGATCGCCTGCCGGAACGCCTCGGAAAACTCGCGCGCGCTCTGGAAACGTTCTTCGGGTTTTTTCGCCAGCGCCCGCTGCAACACCCGGTCTATCAGCGGGGACAGCTTGGGGTTCAGGCTGGACGGATCGGCGGGGCGTTGGTTCAGCACCTGCTGCATCACGGTCGCCGTGGTGCCCACGAACGGTTTGGTGCCGGTCAGGAGGTCGTAGGCGATCACGCCCACTGCATACAGGTCGGCAGGCACACCGATGTGCAGGCCGAGAAACTGCTCCGGCGCCATATAGTGGGGCGTGCCGAGCACGTCGCCATGCTGCGTCAGCTCCGACGCTTCGGTATGCGCGATGCCGAAGTCGCTGACTTTGATGCCGCCGTCCCTGTTGATCATGATGTTCGACGGCTTCACGTCGCGGTGCACGACGCCGGCCGCGTGCGCATGGCCTAGGCCGTCGAGCAGCTGGCGGATGATTTCGCCGACCTCGCGCAAGTCGTAGCTCGCGTGCTGCAGCAGGTGCTCATGCAGCGACTTGCCGTTGACCAGTTCCATCACGATATAGGCGAGTTCCGCGTCCTCGCCGTAATCGTAGATCTGCACGATGCCCGGGTGGGCGAGCCGACCGACCACCTGCGCTTCATGGCGAAAGCGGGCGAGTAGGTGCTGCAGTTCGCCCTCGTCAAGGGAGGATTTGACGATGGTCTTGATCGCAACCGCTCGCGAGATCAGCGGGTCGAAACCCTGGTAGACCGCGCCCATGCCGCCTCGGCCGAGGATGCCCTGGATTTCGTATTTTCCGATCTTCTCCGGTTGCGTCATGGCATGCCGTTTTCGACTAGGCGGCGAGCTTGGCTTCGGCGGGCGGCTTGAGCGGCAGCCAGACGGTGAACCTGGTGCCCTTGCCTGCCTGGGAATCGGCCTTGATGCGCCCGCCATGCTGTTCCACGATCTTGTGCGATATCGACAGCCCGAGTCCGGTGCCCTTGCCGACTTCCTTGGTGGTGAAGAAAGGGTCGAATATCTTTGGCAGGACGTCGGGCGGGATGCCCTTGCCGTTGTCGGCGACCTCGACCACGACACCTTCCGCCTGGGCGCGCGTGGTGAGCGTGATTTCTCCGTTCGCGGCGGGGAGCGCCTGCGCCGCGTTGGTGATCAGGTTCAGAAACACCTGGTTGATCTGCGACGGCGCGCAGGTGATCGCCGGAATTTCGCCGAATTGCCTGTTGACCTTCACCGACTTGAGCATGTGGCGCGCCAGCCCTAGGGAGCTCGCGAGGCCGTCGTTCACGTTGAAGCTGCTCACCTTGCTGCGATCCAGTCGGCTGAAGTCCTTCAGATTGCCGACGATCTCCGCCATCTCTCCGGTGCCGTACAGCCCGTCCTTGACCAGCCCGCCGAGTTCGGCCATCAGGCGTTGCTGCTTGATCCGGCCGAGCAGCGCCGAGGTCTGCGCGAACTGCCGGTTCAGTGCGGCGGCATCGGCATTGCCCGCGCCGAGCAGCGCCAGCAGTTTCTCGCAATCCTCGATCGCGGCCGTGATCTGCGGCAGGCGCTCGCTGACCGTGCCCAGGCTGTTCTTCACGTAGGCGAGCGGCGTATTGATCTCGTGCGCAACGCCTGCGACCATCTGCCCGAGGGAGGACATCTTTTCCGACTGGATCAGCTGCGCCTCGGATTCCTTCAGGTGGCGCAGTGCCTCGGACAGCTCGCGCGTGCGCTCGGCCACGCGCCGCTCCAGGCCCTCGTTCGCCGCTTTGAGGCGCACCCCCAGATAGCCGATGCCGATCAGCAGCGCCGCGGCGTAGGCCAGCAGGTATACGCGAAACCGCTCCTTCGTCTGCAGCGTGGTTTCGAGTTCGCGATTGAGCGCGAAGCGCATCTGTTGCAGGCGCGGGCCGGAAGACAGGGACGAGAGCCGGTCGAACAGTTCCTCTTCCGCCGGCTTGTGCTGAAGCAGCACGCGGATTGCGCTTTGCATCGCGACGGCCTGGTCGCGCGCGCTGTCGCTGACGCCTGCAGCCAGTTCTTGCACCCTGGCTGCCGCCATCTCCAGGCTCATCGGGGGCGCAGCCTTGCCCAGCCAGTAATACTGCTCTACCACGGCGACCAGCTGATTGACCGCCTGCTCGAGTTCGCGTTGCCGCGCATCGCCGCTGGGCGGCGCGCCGGCCGGGCTGCCCAGCGCGGCCGCGCCGGAGAGCACCGCGAGCAACGCGGTTCTGGTGCGTGTGCTCTCGGCCATAAATTTTTCCACCAGGTCCGCCTTCTTGTAAATCGCCTTGGCGAGCGTGCCCATGCCGCTTCTCAATGCGGCGCTGTCTGCGCGCGGTACCGCGGCGGTTAGGCTGGCGAGCGCTTGTATTGCCGTCGCGGTACGGTTGGGTGGCGCCGCCGCCCCGCTCGGTTCAAGTTCGGTGCGCTGGCGCAATACGTCGATGTCCCAGCGGCTGTCGATTTCGCGCAAGGTGTCCAGCTTCGCCGCAATAACGTTGCGCTCGCCCAGGTCGACCGCCTGGGTCTTGTCGTAGAGATACGCGAGCACGGCCACCAGCACCAGCGCGACGATTGCGATCAGAAAATGGCGCAAATGTCTCATGCTGTCATGGGCTCTTATGCGACCGGCTGGCCGGCTCGGGCATGGTGCGAGCCCTTATGTCGGCTGCTGGGAAACGCGGTGGTCAAGGTAGATTATGCCCGGTGCCGCAAATCCGTAGGCGCTCGACATAAACGGGCAATTGTGTTGATGTTGAGGCGGAATCCAAGCAATTGTTTCATTGTCGTGTCCAATAACAGGTCAGCCATAATACCGTCAACGATACCGCCAATAGAACAGTCTGACTCCATTTTACCGGCCTATTGCGTTTCCACAGGCAATTGTATTTAAGCCCTACATTTTTGCTGGCGTCCGGCTGTATTGGTCGGCCGCGAGTTGAATCGCGAAAACTATCGACGCGAGGCGGTTCAGATCCGGCGGCGCTTGAATGCGCCGGAGCATGTGCTGCTTCAGAGTACAGGTTCATCTGTTCAAGTACAATCGCGCCTCCTTTGGTCGCTGGTCTGCTTTCTGATGAAGTTGTAAAGTGGCAAGGCCCGGGCCGCAGGGCAAGACAGCAGATCCGGGGACAGGCAATGCACCAAGACACGGAACGGGCGGCATGAGGATCTACGGTTGAGCTACGCACAACCCCGCGGAAATACGAACAGGCGGCTGACAGGCTTAGGCATAGTCGTCATATTTCATGTGATACTAATCTACGCGCTGGTCAACGGCCTCGCGCGCAAGATCGTGCAAGTGGTGACGACGCAGCCGCTGGAGACCAAGATCATAGAGGAGACGAGGTCGCCGCCTCCGGACAAGCCGCCGCCCCCGCCGCCACCGAAACTGGCGGCACCGCCGCTGCCCAACATCCCGTTGCCTGAGGTGCAGGTGCAGATGCCGGTGCCGGTGCCGGTGCAAGTGCCGATGCCGGTGCAGGTGCCGCAGCCCGCCCCGACCATCACAACGGCCACGCGGGCCAAGCCGACTGAACCGGTCGCGGTCCCCGAGCCGCGCGCCGCCCCCCCTGTCCGGCACGCGCCCGTGCGCACCCCGCCCGTCGTGGATGCCAAGGCTTGCGAAAAGCCGGAATATCCGCCTGCGTCGCTGCGAGCGCAGGAAACCGGCATCGTGCTGGTGGCCTTTCTGATCGATGTGAATGGCGCTGTTATCGAGAGCAAGGTTGCGCGTTCGAGCGGGTATAGGCGGCTGGACGAAGCCGCGCGCCAAGCACTGAGCCTGTGCAAGTTTAAGCCCGCGACGGTCGACGGCAAGCCTGTGCGTGCCTGGGCGAAACTCGAGTACGAATGGAAACTGGATGACTAATGCTGCCGGCGTCTTGGCACCGACGGGCCGTACCGCCTCAAACATACTTCTCTAGGACCTCAACATGAAATGCTTCAAGACGCGTACGCACAATCTGTTCTTTGCAGTGATGCTAGCTGCGGCGGCCACGGCGGCGACCCTCATGCCGTCCCCGGCGCGCGCGCAATCTCCCGCGCCGACGGCCGCGACGGCGCTCGGATCGGTGCCACAAGTGCATGCGGCTATCCCTACGACCGAGGTGGTCAAGAATCCCTACGGCCTTGACTCACTCTGGCGGCAGGGCGATTTTGTCGCCAGGGGTACCCTGATCGTGTTGCTCATTATGTCGATCGGATCATGGTATATCGGCATCCTCAAACTGATCGAGCAGGCGAAGCTGATGAAGCAGGCAAGGGAGTCCGATGACAAATTCTGGAAAGCGAATTCGGTCGAAGACGGCATCGCCGCCCTGAACGAAGACAGCGCTTTCCGTTTCGTCGCCGAGGAAGGCGTGCACGCGGCCGCGCACCATGTCGGCGCACTCATCGAAAGCGTCGACCTGAACGGCTGGGTCGGCATGTCCATTCAGCGGGCGATCGACACGGTCAACAACCGGCTGCAGAACGGGCTCGCGTTTCTGGCAACCGTCGGCTCCACGGCGCCTTTCGTCGGCCTGTTCGGCACTGTCTGGGCCATTTATCACGCGCTCACCGCGATCGGCATCGCCGGGCAGGCGTCGATCGACAAGGTTGCCGGTCCGGTAGGCGAAGCGCTGATCATGACCGCTTTCGGCCTCGCGGTCGCGGTTCCCGCGGTGTTGGGTTACAACTGGCTCGTCCGGCGCAACAAGGTGGCGATGGAGCTGGTACGGCACTTCGGTGGCGGCGTGCACATGACTTTGCTCGGCGGCGGCGGCGTTCTCGCGCGGCCCAAGGCGGCCTGATCGTGGGCCTGGGCATTGCCCCGCTGGAGGCCGAGGACGAAGTCGTCTCGACCATCAACACCACGCCCCTGGTCGACGTGATGCTGGTGCTGCTCATCATTTTCCTGATCACGATTCGGGTGGCGATTCGGACGGTCCCGGTAGAGCTGCCGAAGGAGCGGAACGTCCCGACGCAGACCAAGCCAGAGAACATCAATATTGCCGTCAACAAGGACGGCGACGTGTTCTGGAACAACCAGCTCATCGACGACAAGAAACTGCTGGCCAGGCTCAAGGAGCTTGCGGTGAAGAAGCCCCAGCCGGAGGTGCATATTCGCGGCGACAGGAACGCCCGCTACGAATTCGTCGGCCGGGTGGTGTCCGATTGCCAGCGCGCGGGCATACTCAAGATCGGCTTTATCACCGAACCGCCCGTCGGCGGCGCGGCGCGGTAGGAGGCGCTTCATGGCAATGAATATCGGCAACGGCGGCGGCTCGGGCGATCCCGACGTGATGGTGGACATCAACACCACGCCGCTGATCGACGTGATGCTGGTGTTGCTGATCATGTTGATTATTACGATTCCGATTCAGACCCACGCGGTGAAGCTGAACCTGCCAGTGGGCAAGCCGCCGGCGCAACTGGTGCCGCCGGAAGTCGTGACCATAGAGCTGGATTTCGACGGCACCATGATCTGGAACGGTGTGACGCTTCCGGACCGGGCGGCGCTGGAGGCGCGGTTGCGGGGCGCCGCAGCCGAACAGGTGCAGCCGGAAATTCATCTGCGCCCGAACAAGCTGGTCAAGTACGCGAGCGTGGTCGAAGTTCTGGCGTCGGCCCAGCGGCTCGGTCTGACCAAAATCGGGATCATCGGCAACGAGCAGTTCATAAATTGATGTCGGGCCGGCGATAGGGCATTCATGGATTCATATCCGGCAATATTGGCTGCGATCCGCAGGCCGCGCCGCCTGTTCGGCGCAGCGCTTGCGGCGCTTGCCATTGGCGCCGGCAGCATCGGATTTGCCGGCCTGGCGCCGATCGGATCCGCCCTCGCCCAGGAACGCGCCGGCAGCACGGTGCGTCCCGAAGTCGGCAAGCCTCTCGAGGCGGCGATCAAGCTGCTCAAACGCAAGCGGGGCAAGGAAGCGCTCGCCCGGATTCGGAAAGCCGAGGCGGTGCCGAACAAGACGCCCTATGAAATGTATCTGGTCGAGCGGGTTCGCGGCCAGGCGGCGGCGGCGGCGGGCAATGCGAGCGAGGCCGCACGCGCATTCGAAGCGACCGCCGCTTCATCCGCGGTCAGCGGCGCCGAGAGGCTGCAGTTTCTCGCTGCCGCTGCAGGACAGTATTATCTGACCAGGAATTATGCAAAAACGGTCGCGCTCAGCGCCCGTTACTTCAAGGACGGCGGCACCGACAAGTCGATACGCACGCTCTATATCCAGGCGCTTTACCTCGACGGCGATTTCGCCGCCGCCGGGAAGCATCTGCAAAGTCTGATCCAGTCCGAGGAGCAGGCCGGCAAGGCGCCTGCGGAGGCGCAGCTTCAATTGCTCGCGAACGTGTATGTGAGGCAGCGCAATAACGCGGCTTACGCCAAGGTCCTGGAAAAGCTCGCCGCGCACTACCCGAAAAAGGCCTACTGGCTCGCCCTGGTCGACATCGTCTCGACGCGCTCTGGTTTTTCGGGGCGTCTTGCGCTGGATCTTGCGCGGCTCAAACTCGCCACCGGCACCATGCGCACGGCGGCCGAATACGTGGAGGCCGCCGAGCTGTCGATTCTGGCCGGCCTGCCGGCGGAAGCGAAGAAAATCATCGACCAGGGCTACGCAGCGGGCTTGCTCGGCTCCGGGCCGGACGCGGACCGCCATCGGCGCCTGAAAGACATGGTGGCGAGGAATCTTGTGCAACACAACAAGACTCTCGGGCAGCGGGCCGCCGCGGCCAAGGACGGGGCGGCGTTGCTCACCTTCGGTCTCAGCTACGTGCTGCACGGCAACAGCGCCAAAGGATTGAGAATGATGGAGCAGGGCCTGCGCAGAGGCGGGCTGAAGCATCCAAACGAGGCGCGCCTGCATCTGGCCTACGCTTACCATCTGGCCGGACAGAATGAAAAGGCGGTCCAAATCTTCAAGGCTGTTCATGGCAGCGACGGGGCGGCCGCGATGGCGCGTCTGTGGATCATCCTTCTGGGGCACTAGGACGCAGTTTCAAAACGCGGGAGCTGCGTACTGCCCGGCTGGGAAGGGCGGGATATAGGGGTTATCCCCAATAGACCGTCTCGGAGCCAAACTGCTACAAACCACACCTTTACCAGCAAGAAGAGAATGAGAACAAGAGCCAATAAGTAAGAATAAGCAAAAAACGTCGTTTGCAGTACCCGGCAGCTGACCCCAGCCGCCCGGGCTTCACCCAAGGAGGGATGGTGTAATGAACAAGCCTATATCAACGACAACTCGGACCATGGCCAGGCGGTGCTTGGCCACGGCGGTATTCGGAGCCGCCGCCCTGGTCGCGCCGGTCACATTGCTGGCCGCGGGCTCGGGCCCCACGTCCGCGCAGTACCTGAACGCAGCGAACAACAACAGCGACTGGATCCTGCCCGCGAAGAGCTACACTGGCAACCGCTACGTTACCTCGGAGCAGATCACTCCGAAGAACGTTCGCCACCTCAAGCGCGTCTGGACATTCAAGATTCACGACGATGCCGGCATGGAGACCGCGCCCATCGTCTGGCATGGGATCGCGTACGTCACCACCGCCCACGATCACGTCTACGCGCTCGACGTCAAGACCGGCAAGCTGAAATGGGAGTTCATGGATAAGCCGCATGTGCTCGCTTTCGCCGCCAATCGCGGCATCGGGCTGATGGACGGCAACGTCTATGTCGCGACGCTCGACGGCCACCTGATCGCGCTCAACGCGAACACCGGAAAGAAGGTCTGGGACGTGGTCGCCGCGCATGATACGAGCAATACCTTCTACTCCATGGCGCCGGTTCCGTATCACAACGCCAAGACCGGCAAGGACATGCTGCTGCTGGGCGCATCGAACGGCGACTGGGGCGGCATCGGCTACATCACCGCCTTCGACCCGAAGAACGGCGATCGCATCTGGGAGTGGAAGACCATCCCGGGGCCGGGCGAGCCCGGTCACGACACCTGGAGCGGCGACTCCTGGAAGCGCGGCGGCGCCGCGGTGTGGAGCGGTGTAGCGATCGACCCGCAGACCGATACGCTGTACATGGATCTCGGCAATCCGCAGCCCGATTTCCTCGCCACGGAGCGCAAGGGCAGCAACCTTTACAGCAATTCCATGGTTGCACTGGACATCTCGGGCGACAAGCCGACGCTGAAGTGGTACTACCAGTTCATCCCGCACGATACGCATGACTGGGATCCCGCCATGCCGCCGGTGCTGTTCCAAGGCAAGGTCAACGGCGAGGACCGCGCACTGGTGGCGGCCGGGGACAAAGGGGGGAACTTCTGGATCCTGGACGCCAAGACGGGTGCTCTGGTCCATCACACGGTGGTCAGCTTCCAGCACGGACAGAACACGGAGCCCAGCCGCGAGGGCAACATCGCCTGCCCGAACACCAACGGCGGTGTCGAGTTCAACGGCGGCAGTTACGACCCGGCCAGCAACACCTTCATCGTGCCCAGCGTCAACCAATGCGGCCGGTGGAAATCCTTCGAAAAGGCGGTGTACATCTCCGGGCAGTTCTATTTGGGCGGCGGTTTCCCGGCGCTCGTCGGGCCCTCCACCGGGCAGCTGAACGCGATCGATGTTTCGACCGGCGTGTTCGCATGGCGGCACAACTACAACATGCCGTCGATCGCCGGCGTGCTGATAACCAAGAGCGGGCTCGCGTTCACCGGCGAGTTGAACGGAAACTTTGATGCGTTCGAGGCCAAGAACGGTAAGTTGCTGTGGCACTACCGCACCGGCTCGCCAATTGTCGCCCCGCCGAGCGCTGTCGAGGTCGACGGCAACGAGATGGTAATCATCGCCTCCGGCAAACCCAGCATCGGCATGGCCGGTGTGAAGGAACTGCCGAAGAAGGATAAAGGCGAGATGATCTCGGCCTTTGCGCTCGCTAAGTGAGCGAACGAATGGGCGGAGCACCCGCCGCCCATGTGCAGCCGGCCCGCGTCAGCGGGCCGGCTGCATTGTGGGCGGGGCTATTACTTGCTTGTGCCTTGTTCTCGACTGGCGCCAACGCCGCGGCCGCGGAACCGCATAGCGAAGCCCTCGCTGCGCTCGCCGATACCCGGGCGGCGATCGCCGAGATCGTTCAGGCCGAAGACAGTATCGTCAACAGCCCGACGCCTTACCGGCGCGCCGCCAAGCGCGCGATCAACGCCATCGTTGGTGAGGAGGGCGACCGGATGCTCGAAAAGGCGAGCGGCAATCCGGGCGACGCGGCCGGGGCGATGGGCCATGTGAACACCATCCTCGACCGGCGCGACAGCCCGCCTTGGGTGAACACCCTGCACGGCGTACAGGTCAACCTTGGGGCGGCCGTGGCCCGCCTGCGCGACGCGTTGGAGGCCCGTGAACTGGACGACTACCAGATCGACGTCACCGACGCTCTGCTCAATCTGCAGGCGGTCGTCGGGCAGCCGACGCAGACCGGCGTCTTCGGTGGCCTCACGGGCGCGCTGGCCACCACCACCCTCGGCGTGCCTGCGGGCGCACACCAAGTGTCGGCCTGTGCGCCGGTCGCGGAAGCACCCGCCTACGGAGTAAAGGACGGTTACCTGGCCTTCGTCACGGTGCCCTCGGCCGCCGGGACTGCCGGCTTGCCGGAGGACCTCGGCAGCCGCAACATCACCTTGCAGGGCGATCGGCTGATGGTGCGTACGGCGGCCGCTCCTTTGGTGGCCGAGCTCTGCCGCAAGCAGTCGGCCGCGACGCCGCAAGCGCAGGCCGATCCGCCGAAAAGCGATCCTCCGCCCAAAGGCGATCC
>CAZRMO010000008.1:24018-30327 GCA_964601155.1 uncultured Enterobacteriaceae bacterium | reverse complement strand
GCGATCCTCCGCCCAAAGGCGATCCGCCTGCCCACCCGGCAGTGCCTCCGCAGCAGCAAAGCAGCGGACAAACTCCGGCGCTGTACACCGCTGCACAGGCAAAGGAAGGCAAGCAGGTATATCGGCAGCACTGCGAAAAGTGCCACGGCAAGACTCTGCAGGGCTCGTTGGGACCCGCCCTTGCGGGCACCGGCTTCCTGCAGGCTGCGCAACGCAATGACTGGACGCTTTACATCATCCGCTACCTGGCAGTGAACACCATGCCCTTGCACAGCCCGGGAGCGCTATCGCCCGAGCAGTATGCGAACGTGCTGGCGTTCTTGCTGGCGGCGAATTGCTATCCTGCCGGCGACAAGCCGTTCCCGCAGCAGGAGGACGCGCAGCTCAAGAGCATCCACCTGCATCCGCTAACGGGAGTGAAAGTCCGGTACCCCAAGCTTGGCACTTGCGATGCGCTGAACTGAGACCGCCCCCCGGTGCTGCGCGCACCTGGGGGCGAGTCAAGGCGGACGGTGCGCATCGATCATGCGGCCGATAACTGTATATCGTGGCCGGCCGAAACAGACTTCGCGCACGCTGAGGCCTGGGGCGCGCAGCTTGAGCTGATGCTTGCGTATTGCATGAGCGCAGCAGGCGACGCAGGTCAGCGAAGACATTAAAATGTTTTTTCTGGACCGATGCGGTCGAGCCACGGGTCGGGATCGACTACGGCGATTGCTTTGAATGCTCCATTGCGCCGGCATTCATCACGATATGGTTTGCTGTCGACCGAAGCTTCTGTACGCCAGGAAGGGAAGACGATCAGAACCTGTCCGCACAAACGAACGCAACTGCTCGGGAGCCGACCGATGGGCGAGATCGGCCATTGTCCGCCAAAAAAATCACTAAAAAGAACAAGAGCTTTGCATCGACAGAATGCGCTCGTCGTCGTAGTGGTCGCGGTCTCTATATTGCCGCAAGCCTCTTTTGCCGGGGAAAGAGCCGAGGTTTCGGGGACTGTTGAAGTTGTCGGGACAACGCCTATCCCCGGCGTTGGCATGCCGATCGACGCAGTGCCTGCAAATGTCCAGGCGGCATCGGGAAAATCGATTGAGGAACAGAAACCCCTTAACCTCGCTGATTATCTGGACAGCAACCTTGGGTCCGTGTCCGTTAATGATACGGTGGGCAATCCATATCAATCCGATGTGAGCTATCGTGGCTTTACAGCATCGCCTTTACTTGGAACCCCTCAAGGGCTGTCGGTGTTCCTGGATGGCGTCCGCATCAACGAGCCTTTTGGCGACATCGTGAACTGGGATCTGATTCCTGCCAACGCCATCGCCAATATCGACCTGATTCCCGGTTCGAATCCCGTATTCGGCCTCAATACCTTGGGTGGTGCGCTGTCTGTCGATACCAAGAGCGGTGACAGGAATCCCGGTGTTTCAGTGACGATGACGGGGGGCTCCTGGGGGCGTCGGGCATTCGCGTTCCAGGCCGGCGCGAAGAAGGACCAGTTTGATTATTTCGTTGCCGGAAATATTTCTCGTGAAGACGGCTGGCGGATTGCGTCATCCACCGATGTCAGGCAGTTGTTTACCAAAGCGGGCTGGCACGACGAAATAAGCAAGCTCGATGTTTCTGTGTTGCTTGCCGATAACAAAATGAATGGTGTCCAGGGGCTCCCCCTTGAAATGCTGGGTAATCCCCGGCAGGCCTATACCATTCCAGACAGTATTCAAAACCAGCTGGCAATGGTTACCCTTAAGGGCAGCCACTTTATCTCGGACGACAAACTCATTGCGGGCAACGTATATTTCCGCAACAACCGCGCCGACGGCTTTAACAGCAATCTAAATAACAACTATCCCGGCGACGGCGTCGTGTCGTCTTCGGCGAGTGTCGCCTGTGCAGGCCGCATCGCGCCATCCCCATGTGATCCCTATGCCGATAATGTGCTGAGTACAACCGACACGGATGGTTATGGCGCTGCCGCTCAGATGACCCTATTCGATCGTTTGGCTGGTCACAAGAATCAGTTCACCGGCGGATTCAGCGCGGACTTTGGCCGTAGCAATTTCCGCAGCGATACACAGATCGCCAATATCGTAGGTAATCGGAGCGTCAGCGCTCAGCCGATCGACACCTCACAGACGGTGAGACTCAAGGCCGATAACGACTACTATGGTTTGTATGCAACGGACACCGTTTCATTGACGCATAAGCTGCATGTCACACTGTCCGGTCGGTATGACATCGCCGTGGTGAACTTGTCCGGAACAAGCCTTGATATCGCAGACGATTCACTGGCGCCAGGAGACCTGAACGGCAATCACCGCTTTAGCCGGTTTAACCCGGCGGCAGGCGTTAATTTCAATCTCAGCAAGTCTTTTGGTCTGTATGGGGGCTACAACGAGGGAATGCGTGCGCCCAGTCCGACTGAATTGTCCTGTGCCGATCCCAATCACCCTTGCGCCTTGCCTAACGCCTTCGGCGGCGACCCGAATCTGCAGAAAGTTGTGTCGCGCACCTGGGAGGGCGGTGTCCGTGGCCGCCTGGGTGCAAGTACCAGCTGGAATGCCGGTTTGTTCCGTACCGAGAACAGCGACGATATTCAATTTATCGCAAGCAAGGCCTCGGGCAGCGGTTATTTCCAGAACGTCGGCAAGACCCTTCGTCAGGGCATTGAACTCGGGATGAGCGGGAAGGCGAATCGATTCAGCTTTGCCGCGAACTATAGCTACGTAGATGCGACCTTCCAGAGCCCCTTCAGCGAAAGCTCGAGTGCGAACAGTAGCGCAGATGCCAATGGAAATATTCAGGTTAGCAAGGGAGATAAGATCCCTGGCATTCCGCACCACACACTCAAACTGCGCTTGGGCTACGAAATCACGCCCGCGTGGTCTGTCGGCGGCAATATTGTCGCAACGTCCAGCCAGTATGCGCGCGGTAATGAGAACAATCAGGACTCAAACGGAAAGATACCGAGCTATGCGGTGGTCAATCTAGATTCCCATTACAGTATCAGCAAGAACTGGAAAGTCTTTGCCGAAATCGCCAACATTTTTGACAGAAAATACTCGACTTTCGGGCTCTTGGGCGTAAACGAGTTTACCGGACCGGGCAATTCCTTCAGTTCCAACCCGGCCAATTGGAATACCAGGGATCAGTTTCGCACGCCGGCCGCGCCCCGCGCCGCATGGGTGGCCATTACTTATGAATTCGACAAACTTCGAAGGTAGTATTCACGTTTTGGGAGAATGATATGCGCATCGCCACCCGCTCGACTGCTGTGTTTGTGCCGATAATCGCTACGGCGCTCGCCGCATTTTCCGCTTCAGCGTTCGCGCAAGCGCAAGACACTACTCAGCGCGTGGTGGTCACCGCTACGCGCAGCGAGCGCCCGAGCCTGGATATCCCGGCCTCGATCGACGTCGTCGATGCGCAGACGCTGCACCAAGGCCAGCCCGAGATCAACCTGTCGGAGTCCCTCGGCGGCGTACCGGGTCTGAACGTGCAGAATCGCCAGAACTACGCGCAGGATTTGCAGCTGTCGATCCGCGGCTTCGGCGCGCGCGCCGCCTTCGGCATCCGCGGCGTCAAGCTTTACGCCGACGGCATTCCCGCGACCATGCCGGACGGCCAAGGACAGGCCGCGAATTTCGACCTGGCCACCGCCCGGCGCATCGAAGTCATGCGCGGGCCGCTGGCCGCCCTGTACGGCAATGCCTCCGGCGGCGTAATCAACGTATTCACCGAGGACGGGCCCGAGCGCCCGACCGTGACCGGGGATCTGTTCGTGGGCGCGTACGGTGCGACGCGCACCGGGATTCAGGCCGGCGGGCAGTCGGGCGCGCTCAATTACATTTTCGACCTGTCGCAGTTCCATACCGACGGCTACCGCGAGCACTCGGCCGCGAACCGCCAGCAGTTCAACAGCAAGCTGAAATGGCGCGCCGGCGAGAACACCCGCGTTACGTTCGTGATGAACACGCTGGATCAGCCCGAAACGCAGGACCCGGCCGGCCTCAGCGCCGCGCAGGTGGCGGCCGACCGGCGCCAGGTCAACCCCACAGTACTCAAGTACGACAGCAGGAAGACCATACGCCAGGACCAGGCCGGCATCACCGTAGAGCAGCGCCTGGGCGCCGAGGACCACCTGCGCGCGAGCGTCTACGCCGGCGAGCGCAAGGTGCGCCAGTATCTGACGATACCGGTTCTGCCGCCGCCCTCGCTGTATACCTATTCGGGCGGCATCGTCGATCTGGCCACGGACTTCAACGGCTACTCCGCCAACTGGATTCACGACGGATCGCTGCTCGGGCGCCCGCTGCATGTCACCGGCGGCCTCGAACAGGAACTGATGCGCCAAAAGCGGCGCGGCTACGACAATAATCTCGGCGCCATGGGCGCGCTGCGGCGCGACGAGAACGACGACGTCACCAGCAGCAACCTGTTCGCGCAAGCCGACTGGCGCTTTCTCGAACGCACCAGCGTGACGCTGGGCGTGCGCCGCACGCTGGTCAGGTTCGACTCGCACGACCATTTCATCACCGCGAACAACCCCGATGACAGCGGCGGCATCACCTATTCCAATACCAGCCCGGTCGCGGGATTAGCCTTCCGCGTGGCACCACGGCTGAGCCTGTATGCAAGCGCCGGCCGCGGCTTCGAAACACCGACCACCACCGAACTCGCATACCGCAGTGGCGGCACCGGCCTCAACCTCGGGCTCAAGCCCAGCCGCAGTACCAACGAGGAGGTCGGGCTCAAAGGGAGCGTAGGCGGCAATCAGCAGGTGGCGCTCGCGCGCTTCGATACCACCACGCACGACGAGATCGTGGTCGATACCGCCAGCGGCGGACGCACTATGTACAAGAATGCCGGCCGCACGCGGCGCACCGGCTGGGAAGCCTCCTGGCAGGCGGAGCTGCCGGCGGGTTTCGCTGCGCGCGCCGCCTATACCCGGATCGATGCACGCTACGTCGATGCCTTCACCAGCGGCGCCGGTTCGAGCGTCGTGCCTGCCGGCAACAAGCTCCCCGGGGTGCCCGGCAGCTCGCTCTACGCCGAATTGCAGTGGCATGACGCCGCATCCGGCTTCTCGGCGGCGCTCGAGGCGCGGCACAACGAAAAGGTGTACGTGGACGACCAGAACAGCGATGCGGCCCCGGCCTATACCATTGCTAACGTGCGCATGGGTTTCGAGCAGAAGCCGCACGACTGGCGCATCAGCGAAACGCTGCGCATAGACAACGTCACCGACCGCAGTTACATCGGTTCGGTGATCGTCGCCGACCGCAATGGCCGCTTCTTCGAACCGGCGCTGCCGCGCAACGTGTCGTTCATATTCAACGTCCGGCGCGCGTTCTGAGGCTTGCAAGCGAGGGAAACGCTCGCAACTACGCAGGGAAAAACTGAAGGAATTGAGACGCTAGGCGCCGTAATGCTGTAGGCGCTCGATATATCGGGCGACCAGATCCACCTCGAGATTGACCTGGCTGCCGGGCTTGAGGTTCTTCAGGTTGGTCACCGTGAGGGTATGCGGGATCAAATTGATTTCAAAATCCGTCCCGTCCACCCGGTTCACCGTCAGGCTAACACCGTTGACGGTGATCGAACCCTTGCGCGCGATGTACTTGGCCAGATCCTGCGGCGCGCGGATGACGAGCAGGAAGCTTTCCCCGGCCGCTTCGAAGCGCAATACCTCGCCTACGCCGTCGACATGGCCCGACATCAGGTGCCCGCCCAGGCGATCCGACAGGCGCAGCGATTTCTCCAGGTTGACTTCGTTCGGCCCACCCAGTCCGACGGTGCAATTGATGGTTTCCTGCGACACGTCCACTTCGAAGCGGTCGTCGTGCAGGGCGATGACGGTAAGGCAGACTCCATTCACGGCGATGCTGTCGCCCAGCGCGACGTCGGACAGGTCGAGCATGCCCGCGTCTACGGCGAGGCGCAGACCCTGGTCGCGAGGCTCCGCCTTGGTGATTTTTCCGATCGAAGTGACGATGCCGGTGAACATATTCAATTCTGGACGCGCGCAAGGATGCGCAGGTCGCCGCCTATGGTTTGCACATCGGCGAATTGTACCAGCCGCTTCTGCGCCAGGTCTGCAAGTTCCGGCAGATTGAACATACCCAGCGCACTGTTGCCGAGGATGCTGGGCGCGAGATAGACCAGCAGCTCGTCCACCAGCCCTTCTGAGAGCAGCGATCCGTTGAGCTTGAAACCGGCTTCGACATGCAGCTCGTTGAGTTCGCGCCGCGCAAGCTCGCGCATCAGTTGCGCCAACTCGACCTTGCCGCGTGGGTTCGGCAGCACCAC
>CAZRMO010000008.1:0-23918 GCA_964601155.1 uncultured Enterobacteriaceae bacterium | reverse complement strand
CGCGCGCGCCAGGCATGGCCGTCGCGGCGCGCCTCGGGCCCGGTGATCCACTGGCTGCGGCCGTTGGCGAGCGCCGTCCTGCCGTCGAGGCTGGCCGCGATTTTCATGCGCAGCCAGGGGCGGCCCCGGCTCATGCGCGCGACGAAGCCGATGTTGAGCGCGCTTGCCTGCTCCTGCATCAGCCCGGATTCCACCTCGATGCCCGCCGCGCGCAGGCGCGCGAAGCCGTTGCCGGCGACTTTCGAATTCGGATCCTGCATCGCCGCGACCACGCGCGCGATGCCGGCTTCGATCAGCGCATCGACACAGGGCGGGGTGCGGCCGTGATGGCTGCACGGTTCCAGCGACACGTACGCCGTGGCGCCGCGTGCACGTGCACCTGCGGCGCCGAGCGCCGCAATTTCCGCATGCGGGCCGCCGGTCCGTTCGTGCCAGCCGGCGCCCACCGTCTCGCCGTCGCGTACGAGCACGCAGCCGACGCGCGGATTGGGCGTGGCGCTATATAAGCCCTTTTCGGCGAGGCGCAGCGCCTCGGCCATGTGCTGCTGATCGGCAGGGCTGAACATGGGGACCCGCGCGCTGAGTGGAGACGAAACGGCCCTAAGGGCCCGAGCGCCGCGCTTTGCGTCCCGGGCGCTTGACCTGCAGTATGGCTTCGCGGAAGTCGTCGACGCGCTGGAAATCTTCGTACACCGAGGCAAAGCGGATATAGGCGACTTCGTCCATCTTCTTCAGTTCGCGCATCACCAGTTCGCCGATGGTGCGCGATTTGATCTCGCGCTCTCCCAGGGCGAGGATGCGCGCTTCGACGCGATTGAGGGCATCGTCGACATTGTCGGTCGGCACTGGGCGCTTGTGCAGCGCGCGCATGAAGCCAGTGCGGAGTTTTTCGCGGTCGTAGGCGGTGCGGTAGCCGTTCGACTTGATCACCGTGGGCATCGCCAGTTCCACCCGCTCGTAGGTGGTGAAGCGCTTGCCGCATTCCTTGCACTGGCGCCGCCGGCGCACGCTGGAGGCGTCTTCCGACAGACGCGAATCGATCACCGCGGTATCGTCAGCTTTGCAGAAGGGGCATTTCATGATGCTCTCAGCAGAGGGGCTTCAGCGCCGGGCGGAAGGACAGCGCCTGGCGCGACTCCGGCTCACCGCGATCGGGCGCGCGCATCATGAGCTCAGGGCGAAATTACGCGCTTCGCCCGAGCGGGCCGCCCCGTGGCCGGCATACACCGGGAATCTTTGGCACAAGGCCTGTGCTTGCGCCAGCACGCGTTTCTGCACCGTTTCGCTGTGCGGCGCTTCGAGCACGTCGGCGATCATGTTGGCGAGCTGTTCGGTCTCCGCGAGGCCAAAGCCGCGGCTGGTGATCGCGGGGCTGCCGATGCGGATGCCGCTGGTGACCATGGGTTTCTGCGGGTCGTTGGGAATCGCGTTCTTGTTGACGGTCATGTGCGCGCGGCCCAGTGCGTCCTCGGCATCGCGGCCGGTGATGTTCTTGGCGCGCAGGTCGACCAGGAACATGTGGCAGTCGGTGCCGCCGGAGACGATGCGCACGCCGCGCTCCTGTAGTACTCGCGCCATGGCGCGGGCATTGGCGATGATCTGCGCCTGGTAATCCTTGAATCCGGGCGCGAGCGCCTCCTTGAAGGCGACCGCCTTGGCCGCAATGACGTGCATCAGCGGTCCCCCCTGCAGGCAGGGGAACACGGCGGAATTGAGCGCTTTCTCGTGCTCGGCGCCGGCGAGCACCAGGCCGCCGCGCGGGCCACGCAGGGTCTTGTGCGTGGTGCTGGTGACGAAATCGGCGATGCCGACCGGGCTCGGGTACAGGCCGGTGGCGATCAGCCCGGCATAGTGCGCTACGTCCGCCATCAGGTAGGCGCCGACCTCGTCGGCGATGCTGCGGAATCGCTTCCAGTCGAATACGCGCGAATAGGCGGAGGCGCCGGTTACGATCATGCGCGGCTTGTGCTCACGCGCCAGGCGCTCGACCTCGTCGAAATCGATTACCTCATCCGCGTTCAGGCCGTAGGCAACCGCCTTGTAAAGCTTGCCCGAGAGATTGACCGAGGCGCCGTGGGTCAGGTGTCCGCCGTGGGCCAGCGACAGGCCGAGAATGGTATCGCCGGGTTTGAGCGCCGCCACGTATACGGCCTGGTTGGCCTGCGAGCCCGAATGCGGCTGCACGTTGGCGTATTCCGCGCCGAACAGCTGCTTTGCGCGCTCTATCGCGAGGGACTCGGCCACGTCCACCTGCTCGCAGCCGCCGTAGTAGCGCTTGCCCGGATAGCCCTCGGCGTACTTGTTGGTGAGCTGCGAACCCTGCGCTTCGAGCACCGCGCGGCTGACGTAGTTCTCCGAGGCGATCAGCTCGATGTGATCTTCCTGGCGCTGGTGCTCCGCCTGGATGGCCTGCCAGATTTCGGGATCGACGTCGGCGAGCTTGTTGTTGAGCGAGGACATGGCGCTAAGCTTGCAGAATGGAGACAGCGCAATTTTAGCATGCGCGATCAGGGTTTCCTGGGTGCTGATAGCGGTCGCGGAAGAATCCAGTAACTATTTGTATAGGAACCAATAAATCAGCGCTGCCGGCGCTGCGCCAAGATCAGGCGATGCGCCTGAGCAAGGCCAGCATGCGCTCGAAGGTTTTGCCGAAAGGCGGGTACATGAGGAACATGCCATTCAGTTTGGGCTGCACGAACACAGGTTTTTCCTTGCTGAACGTGCGAAAGCCCCACTCTCCATGATAGGAGCCGTATCCGCTGGCGCCGACGCCGCCGAAAGGCTGGTCCTCCTGCGCGATATGCCAGATGCAGTCGTTGATCGTGACGCCGCCGGAGATCGTCTCACTGAGCACCTTGTCGCGATTGTCCTTGTCGGCGCCGAACCAGTACAGCGCCAGCGGCCGCTCGTGCCGGTTGATGTAAGCGATCGCTTCCTCGATCCGGTCATAGCCCAGCACCGGCAGGATAGGGCCGAAAATCTCCTCCTGCATCAATTTCATCTCCGGCGTCGCACCCAGCACCAGCACCGGCGGCTGCTTGCGCCCGGCGGGGGCTAGGGTTTCGCCGGCCGGATTGATGGCCACGATGCGCGCGCCCTTGGCGCGGGCGTCTTCGAGCAAGCCCTGCAGGCGCGCGAAATGGCGCTCGTTGACGATGCTGGTGTAGTCGGGATTGGCCGCGAGGCTAGGGTACATCTTGGCGACCGCGCGCTGCATGTGCTCGACGAAGGCATCGATGCGGTCCTTGGGCACGAAGGCGTAGTCCGGGGCGATGCAGGTTTGGCCGGCATTGAGCAGCTTGCCGAACGCGAGTCGCGGCGCCACGGTCGCGAGGTCGCTGGAGGGATCGAGTATCGCCGGCGACTTGCCGCCCAGTTCCAGGGTCACGGGCGTCAGGTTCTTCGCCGCCGCCAGCGCCACCATTCTTCCGACTGCGGTGGAGCCGGTGAAGAACAGATGGTCGAAGGGCAGTTCGGTGAAAGCTTTGCCGGTCTGCGCATCGCCGACCACCACCGCCATTTCGCCTTCATCGAAGGATTCCGCCACGATGCGCGCCAGCAGATCGGAAAAGCGCGGCGTCAGTTCCGACGGTTTGATCATGACGCGGTTACCGGCGGCGATGGCCGCCACTGCGGGCGCGAGGGCCAGCTGATAGGGATAATTCCAGGGCGAGATGATGCCCACGACGCCCAGCGGCTGGCGCATCAGGCGGTTGCTGCCGGGGCGATAGTGCATTGCGGTAGGAACGCGCCGCGCCTTCATCCAGCTTTTGAGGTGGCGCTGCGCGTGGCGGACGGTGGCGCCCACCAGGACCAGTTCGGCCATCTGGGTTTCATGGGCCGAACGGTGCCCGAAGTCGGCGCTGATCGCCGCGACGATCTCCGCCGCATGTTTCTCCCCCATCGCCGCGAGCCGGGTCAGCCGGTCCGTGCGCGCAGCCAGGGTCGGGTTCATCTCCTGCGCGAAGGCCGAACGCTGATGCTCGAGGATGGCGTACAGCCGCTCGATGGGCGAATTTTCCATGGTGCCTCCTGCCTTGGCTGTGGGTAGTGACTAGAATATACCTGTTCCGGGAGCGCTAAACGAACAAGGCGCGCGGCACGGAGTTCCGCTTGCGTAACTTCGGTTACATACCCGGTGCCCACGGACGTGCTATGGTTGAAGTCCGGTCATGCTTGAAACGGAGAGACAATCCATGAAAGCGAATGTGGGCGGCGTAGACAAGATTCTGCGCATCGTAGTGGGGTTGGGATTGCTCAGCCTCATCCTGATTCTGCAAGGCAATGCCCGCTGGTGGGGACTGATCGGTCTGGTCCCGCTTCTGACCGGTCTGGTCAACTTCTGTCCGCTCTACAGCATGATCGGCGTCAACACCTGTCCGACGAAGGACAAGAGCGCCTGATCGGCGTCAGCGCCCTCCCACGTCGGGCTGGGCGCCGGGATCGAGCAGCCGCCGCAGCCGCTCGTAGTGGCTTCCTTCCCAGTAAATGCGGCCGCAGCCGGGGCAGAGCTGGAAGCGCTCGTAGGCGGCGCGTACTTTTTCCGGCAGGCGCGCCAGCACTTCTGACTTGGGCACGTCACGCAGTTCGCCGTTGCATTCGCGGCAGCGCGTGAACGGCCGCAGGCTCGATTGCAGCTGCAATGCGCGTATCACCTCGCGCAGCTGCGCCTCCGATTCGGTTTCACGCACGAAGTAACCGTGGGTCACCAGGCGCTGCTTGAGCAGGCCCTTGTCGCGCGTGAGGATGATGCGGCGCTCGGCGACTGCGGCATTGATGATCTCGCTGTCGCGGTAATCGTTGCGGTAGAGACAGTCGAAGCCCGCGAGGCGCAGGTGGCGCGCCAGCTTCCCGAGATGTACATCGAGCACGAAGCGCGGTTCGCGCAGCGGCCGCGGCCGCAGGTGCTGCAGCGGCGAGATGTCCAGCAGTTCGAACACCGGATACACCGCGACGCGCTCGCCGCCGCGCAGCACGCGATCGAAGCCCACTGATGCTCCATTCACCAGGATCAGGTCGACCTCGGTATGCGGCACGCCGATGGATTCGATCGCGTCCTTGACTGAGCGCTTGCCGGCGACACTGTAATCGAACGCGACCCGGCGCCGCTCCGGCGCGAGGAAATCGTTCAGTTCCTCGTAGAAGCGGAATTCGGCCGACGCCGCCGGATGCGTCATCGTCAACCTGGCGCTGCTAGACCAGTTTGCACAGCGCCTTGATGTCGGCGTTGCCGCCGGAGATGAGGATGCCGATGCGCTTGCCAGCGATATCGTGGCGGTTGGCCAGCTTGGCTTCGAGCAGCGCCGCGGCGGCGAGCACGCCGGTCGGTTCGGCCACGATTTTCATGCGCTCCCAGATCCAGAACATACTGCGCAGCAGTTCCGCGTCGCTGACCGTCAGCATGTCGTGCACGTAATGCAGCACCAGCGGGAACGTGATCGTTCCGAGCGAGGGCGTGCGAGCGCCGTCGGCGATGGTGTCCGGGTTGTGGCAAGTCTGCAGCGTTTTCGAATGAAACGAGCGCGTGGCGTCATCGCCCGCCTCGGGCTCGACGCCGATCACCTTGCAGCCTGGCGACCAGCGGCTTGCCGCGACGGCGCATCCGGAGAGCAGCCCGCCGCCGCCGCAGGGCACGAGCAGATAATCCAGCGCGCCCGCCTCCTCGATGAGTTCTTTTGCCGCCGTGCCCTGGCCGGCAACGACGTGCGCATGGTTGTAGGGCGGGATGACGGTCATGCCGCGTTCCCGGGCGATGTCGGCGGCCAGCGCCTCGCGGCTGACCGTCTTTGGGTCGTAGGTGATGACTTCGGCGCCGTAGCCGCGTGTGGCCCTGAGCTTCACCTCAGGCGCATCCTGCGGCATGACGATCACGGCCTTGACGCCCAGGAGCGATCCCGCCAGCGCCACCGCCTGGGCGTGATTGCCCGAGGAGTAAGCGAGCACGCCTGCGCGCTTCTGTTGCGGCGTCAATTGCGCAAGCGCATTGAAGGCGCCGCGGAACTTGAACGCGCCCATGCGCTGGAAGTTCTCGCACTTGAAGAAGACTTTTGCGCCGGTGCGCGCGTCCACCGTGCGCGAAGTCATCACCGGCGTGCGGTGGGCATGGCCTTCGAGGCGCGCCGCGGCCGCGGCGATGTCGGCAGGGGCGACTGGTAATACGGCGTCGGGCTCGGATGCTGTCATGGTGCTTCTCTATGGTGGTTAGCGTATGGTCAGGGTCAGGTGCGAGTCGCCGCGCAGCAGAAGAATGCGCAGCGGTCTCTCGGTGCCGTGCAAGGCGGCAAGCAACTCCTTCACCGAGCGCACGCGCTTGCGGTTGACGCCATAGAGCACGTCGCCCGGGCGCAGGCCGGTCTTGGCGCCGGGCGTGTGGGGTTCGATGCGGGTGATGATTGCGCCCTCGACCATGCCGTACAGGGGCATGCCGCGCTCGATGTCGGATACGCGCACGCCGGCGAGCTGCGGCACGGCCTCGCCCGGGATCGCGGTCGCCGTATAGAGCTCCCCGACGCGCAGGCGCAGGGCCAGCGACTGTTCCCCGCGCCGTACGCGCAAATCCACTTCTTCACCGACAGGAATCAGGCCCATGCGGTTGCGCAAATCGGCCGAGCCGCGCACCGGCTTGCCGTCGACGGCGGTCACGATGTCGCGCGGCTTCAGGCCGGCCTTCGCCGCGGGCGAGCCCGGCTCGACCTTGACCACCACGGCGCCCGCGGTCGAGTCCGTCCCCAGCGCTCGCGCCAAGTCGTACGTCAGGTCCTGGGCGACCACGCCGACACGGCCGCGGCGCACTTCGCCGAAGCGGATGATCTGCTCCATCACGGCGCGCACCATGTTCGAAGGGACGGCGAAACCGATGCCGGCACTGCTGCCGGAGGGCCCGATGATGGCGGTATTGATGCCTATCAGCTGGCCCGCGAGGTTCACCAGCGCCCCGCCCGAGTTGCCCGGGTTGATCGAGGCGTCGGTCTGGATGAAATCCTCGTAGCCCTCGATGCCCAGGCCGCTGCGGCCGAGCGCGCTGACGATGCCGGAGGTGACCGTCTGCCCAATGCCGAAGGGGTTGCCGATGGCGACCACGAAATCACCTACGTTCATGGACTCAGAATCGCCGAATTTCAATTCGCTCAGGTCATGCGCGTCGATTTTCAGCACCGCGATGTCGGTGCCGGGGTCGGTGCCGACCAGCCGCGCCTTGAACGTGCGCCTGTCTTTCAGCCTCACCACTATTACCTGTGCATTGTCGATCACGTGATTGTTGGTCACGATGTAGCCGTGCGCGCTGTCGACGATCACGCCGGAGCCGGAGCTCTGCTCCTCGCGTGCCGGGCGGTCCGGCAGGTTGAAAAAGCGCCGGAACAGCGGGTCCTGAAACAGCGGGTTGTCCTGCACCGGCGCGCGCGTGATCACCGAAATGTTGACCACGGCCGGAGTCACCTGCGCCAGCATGGGCGCGAGCGTGGGCGTGCCCCTCACGTCGAGCGGCAGCGCGGCCGGCACGGCCGGCGCCGCAGCGAGCAGCAACAGGAGCGGGAGCAGGTAGACGAAAGTGCGCAGGCGCATCGATAATCACTCCGTGAATTGCGGTGCCGAATGCAACTGCATAGTATAAGCGGTGTGCAGCAGACGGTGCAGCCAACGCCGCGGTTGACGCAGATGTATATTGGCGTGGTCGCTTACGACGTCCTTGGGGAGAAAATCATGTCCGCTCTGCTACGCCGCGCCCGCGTACTGCCCTTGTTGCTTTTGCTGGCTGCCTGTGCCGTCTTCCAGCCAGCGGCGCAACAACAACAGCCCATCGTGTTCGTGCACGGCAACGGCGACACCGCCGCGCTGTGGCAAACCACCGAGTGGCGCTTCGAATCGAACGGTTACGACCCGAAGATGCTGTTTGCGGTCGATTTTCCAAATCCGCTGGCGCGTAGCGTAGATGCCAAGCCGCAGCCGCTGCGCTCCTCCACCACGGAGCAGATGACCGAGCTCGCGCGGGAAGTCGCCGAGGTGCGCAAGCTTACCGGCCGCGACAAGGTCGTGCTGGTGGGCCAGTCGCGCGGCGGCTATGCCATCCGCAATTACCTCAAAAACGGCGGCGGCGCAGCGTATGTGTCGGCGGCAGTGCTATGCGGCACGCCCAATCATGGTGTGTTCGACTGGGAGCAGACGCGCGGCAGCGAGTTCAACGGCAAGGGAGCGTTCCTGACGCAGCTCAACGCAGGCCCGGACGAGGTGGTCGCAGGCGTGCGCTTCATGACCATACGCAGCGACAACAACGACAAGTATGCGCAGCCCGACGCCAGGTTTCTCGGCAGGCCGGGGACGCCGACCGGTGTCGGCTATGACGGGCCCGCGCTGAAGGGAGCGGAAAACGTGGTGATTCCGAAACTCGACCATCGCGAGACCGGCTTCAGCGCGCCCGCTTTCGCCGAGATGTATCGCTTCATCACCGGCCACCCGCCTGCGCGCACGGACATTGTGCCCCAAGCCGAGGTGGTGCTGAACGGCAAGGTAAATGACATGCATGGCGGCGTGCCCACCAATCTGCCCGTGGCAGGCGCGAGAGTGGAAATCTACCAAGTGTCGCCGACGACCGGCGCGCGCGAGGGGGCGGCCGTGCATGCGAAAACCACCGGTGGCGATGGCCTCTGGGGGCCGTTTACGGCGAAGCCGGACGCCTATTACGAATTCGTGGTCCAAGTGCCGGGGCACGCGATCACGCATATCTACCGCTCGCCCTTTCCGCGGTCCAGCGATATCGTGCACCTGCGACCCGCCGACTTCGCCAAAGGCGACGCAGCAGCCGGCAGCGTGCTCATGATTAGCCGGCCGCGCGGCTATTTCGGCGTTGGCCGCGACACTTTCCTGCTCGACGGCAAGGTGCCGCCCGGGATCAATGCGGGCGTGCCCGCCAAATCGACCGGCAAATTGCTGCTGCCGGCAGGACCGCTGCGGCCGGTCACCGCGCGCTTCAACGGCGAAACGATCACCATGCAGAATTGGCCGGCCAAGGAAAATAACCTCGAGATTGCCGAATTCACCTACTGACGAGCGGCAGCGCAGGCCCTGGCCCGGCTACAGGTCGGCCGGGGTGTCAATGTCGCGGCGAACGCCGGGGTCGTCCACGTCGATCAGCTCGATCAGGCCGGCGCTCTCCTTGAGCAATGCGCGCGCGCCCTCGTCGCCCTGCAAGGCTTCGAGCTGCGGCCGAAAGCGCGCCGACAGGCCCACCGGGTGGCCGCGCTCACCGCGATAGGCAGGTGCGACGATAGCCGCGCCCGCGGCGAGGGATGCGGCGATTTTCGCAATGGTCGGCGGCCGGATAAAAGGCATGTCGGCCAGGGCGATGACCCAGCCGTCGACATGGCTGGCGGCGCGGACGGCACTCGCCAGGCTCGCGCCCATGCCCTCGTCGGCGTCGGCGCACAGGATCACCGTCGCGCCCGCCTCGCTCAACAGATTCTCCAGCGCGGTCGCGCCCGGCCGCACCACGGCGATGACATGAGGCAGTGCTGAGCGCAGATTGGCGAACGCGGCCGCGGCGACTGTCGTTCCTCCGGCAAGCGGATGCATGAGCTTGTCCGAGCCGAAGCGTTTCGAGGCGCCGGCGGCGAGCAGTATGCCGCAGAGCTTCGCACCCGATGCGGTGTTCGCGGCCATACCTTAGCGGCCACGGATTCCAGCCTCTCGCCGGCCTGCCGCGGCCGGGGAGAGAGGGAGGCGCCGGGCCGGGAAATCCCGGCTCAGCTCTGAGGAACGCCGCACCCGGCTTCGATCCCGGTCTTGGGCGGCTCTATGGTCAGCGGGATCTGCACGCCGCGGCGCACCGCCGTCATTTCCGCGAGAATCGCCACCGCGATCTCAGGCGGCGTGCGGCTGCCTATCCTCAGGCCCACCGGGCCGTGCAGGCGCGCGATCTCTCCCGCGGACAGGTCGAAATCGGCGAGGCGCTTCCTGCGCTTGTCGTTGTTGACTTTGGATCCGAGCGCGCCGACGTAGAAGGCGGGGGACTTGAGCGCTTCGAGCAGCGCCGCGTCGTCGAGCTTGGGATCGTGCGTGATCGCGACGACAGCGCTGTGCGCGTCGAGATTCATCGCCTGCACCACGTCATCGGGGTAGCCGCGGTCGATAGTCGCGCCGGCCACATCCCAGGCCTCTGCGTATTCCTCGCGCGGATCGCATACCGTGACGTGGTAGTCGAGCGCCTGCGCCATCTGCGCCAGATAGCGCGACAACTGTGCCGCGCCGATGATCAGCAGGCGCCAGCGCGGGCCGTGCACGGTCTTCAGCAGCTTGCCGTCGAATTCGAGCGCGTCCGACCAGCGGCCGGCCTCGATGCGCGACTTGCCGCTCTCGAGCTCGAGCGTGCGCGCCACCAGTTCGTGGCGCTCGATCGCGCCCAGCAGTTCGTCCAGGCCGGCGCCGTCCTTGACCGGCTCCAGCACCACTTGCAGCGTGCCGCCGCAGGGCAGGCGGAAGCGATCGGCCTGCTCCTTGGTCACGCCGTAGGTGGCGACCTCGGGCTTGTCGCTGGCGAGTCTGTGCTCGCGCACGCGCTCGATCAGGTCGTCCTCGACGCAGCCGCCGGACACCGAGCCCGACACCTGGCCGTCATCGCGGATCGCCAGCATCGCTCCGAGCGGGCGCGGCGAGGAGCCCCAGGTCTTGACCACGGTGGCCAGGATGACCGCGTGGCCGGACTTGTGCCATTTGCTTGCACTGCGCAGAACTTCGAGATCGACGCTGTCCATTTCACACCTTTGCCGAGTTGACCAGGATTGCGGACGCCTGCTCCAAGTCCACAATCCAGCTAGGGCTATATATATGAAGAACGCAACATAACAGCAATCTTCAGAAAGCCCCTTTGCGCGAGGCGTTCAAGGTTATGCTTCGTCCGCGCACCGGTCAAGCAGGCTTGTCGCGCCTTTGCGTCCGTTGCACCCTTTGCATTTTGCGCCGCCGCGGCGTCAAATTACGCCAAGCGCGTGCGCGCTTTATTCGCAGCGGGAGGACAGACCATGAGCGAGCCGAAAATCGACCAGCGCGTATTCGATCTTTACGACGCGTATTGCCACGGGCGCATCGACCGGCGCGAATTCTTCAGCCGCGCGGCCACGATCGCGGTGGCGGGCGGAACCGCGCTGGCGATGGCCGAGGCGCTGCTGCCGCGCTACGCGCTGGCGCAGCAGATTTCGTTCACCGACCAGCGCATCAAGGCGAACTACGTGAACTATCCTTCCCCGGGCGGGAACTCCGGCACCATGCGCGGCTACCTCGTGCAGCCGGCCGGCCCAGGACCGTTTCCCGCGGTGCTGGTGGTGCACGAAAACCGCGGCCTCAATCCCTACATCGAGGACGTCGCGCGCCGCGTCGCGGTCGAGGGATTTCTCGCGCTTGCCCCGGATGGCCTCTTCCCGGCCGGCGGCTACCCGGGCAACGACGACGACGGCCGCGCGCTGCAGGCGAGCCTCGACCCGACAAAGCTGCGCACCGACTTCCTCAACAGCGCGCGCTTTCTCAAGGCCCACAAGCTCTCGAGCGGCAAGCTGGGTGCCACCGGCTTCTGCTACGGCGGCGGGGTAGTGAACTATCTTGCCGCTGCGCTCGGCGCGGACATGCAGGCCGGTGTGCCCTACTATGGCGTCGCGCCCGCCACCGATAGCGTCTCCAGAATCAAGGCAGCGCTGCTATGCCATCTGGCCGAACACGACGAGCGCGTCGATGCCACGTATCCCGCGTTCGAGGCGGCGCTCAAGGCCGCTGGCGTGCCGTACGAGGTGTTCGTTTACCCCGGCACCCAGCACGGTTTCCACAACGACTCCACGCCGCGCTACAACGAAGCCGCGGCGAAGCTGTCGTGGACGCGGACAGTTGGGCATTTCAAGAAGCATCTCGTTTAGCGGGCCGGCTGGGTGGTGTGCGGCGAAATACCTGTACATAGTCGCGCGGCGCGCACCATGCGCTTCGCGCAGGGCGCAGCCAAGTATGGTCAGAGTATGTTGAACAGATCGTTGACGAGGTTTTCGCCGACGCCGAAACCAGCGCCGACGCCGAGACCGCTGACCAAGTTGTTGACGAACCCGCCGCCGCCGAATCCGCCGTTCAGGCCGCTCGCCCAGCCGCGCGGCTGCATCGTTGCTTGGGGATGCGTCTGAAGCTGTTGCTCCAGCATTTGAATATATTGCGTCATCTGCTGCCTTAGCTGGCCTTCCATCTGGCCGTAGCCCTGGATCGACAGCGCGATGGAACGCAGCGACAGCGCGAGTTCCCGACCGGTCGCTTCATCCTTGGCATTGCTCTGCAGGCGCTGAGCCAAGTCCTGCATCTGCTGCAGGATGCCTTGCGACTGCTGCTGCAACTGGTTCGCTTGCTGTTCGGCGAGTTGGTAATCCATGTTCAGATCCTTTCAGCTTGAGTTGGTAAGGTGAGCATTGGATTGCCTCCGGGCGGATTTGTTCCTGGCGACGCGATCTTCGGACGCGCATACGCCGCGGGGGTGGTGTCGAGCGCGAAATCGACCGGCGCGTATCATTGCGTGTGTTAATTGTCGGCAGTGGGAGGAGGCACAATGAGCGAGCAGCAATCGTCGAATCACCCGGCGGCGCTCGGCGCGGACATGCAGGCCGGGGTGCCCTACTATGGCATCGCGCCCGCCATCGACAGCGTGGCCGGAATCAAGTCGCCGCTGCTATGCCATCTGGCCGAACGCGACGAGCGCGTCGATTCCACCTATCCCGCGTTCGAGGCGGCGCTCAAGGCCGCGGCGAAACTGTCGTGGACGCGTACGGTCGAGCACTTCAAAAGATATCTGGCCTGACGCATCGGCTGCGGGGTCGGCCGCGCGATTGCGCGCGTCCTGCTGCGCGTGGAACATTGGTTGCCAGGTAACTGCGAAATACGGGCTTGCCGAAACACGCATTAGTGCATCGGTCTCAAAGGGATAGTGCGTGGTCCAAGGCTTGATGAAATGGCTCAAAGTGGAACCGGGCGAGGGCAGGGCGGTGGCTTGGGCGTTTGCGTATTTCTTTCTCCTGCTCGCCAGCTATTACATCCTGCGCCCACTGCGCGACGAGATGGGCATCGCCGGCGGGATAGCCAAACTGCCCTGGGTGTTCACCGGCACATTCGTTGCCATGCTGCTGGCCGTACCGCTGTTCGGCTTCATCACCTCGCGCTTGCCGCGCAGGCGTTTTTTGCCACTGGTCTACGGCTTCTTCATTTTCAATCTGCTGCTGTTCTACGGCGCCTTCCAGGTCGAGAGCTGGCGCGAACCGACGGCGCGGGCGTTTTTTATCTGGGCCAGCGTTTTCAATTTGTTCGTGGTGTCGGTGTTCTGGAGTTTCATGGTTGACCTTTTTAGCAGCGCCCAGGGCAAGCGCCTGTTCGGGCTGATTGCGGCCGGCGGCACGGTCGGGGCGATTGCCGGGCCTTCGCTCACGGCGCTGTTGGTGGTGCCCATCGGACCAATGAATCTGTTGCTGATCTCGGCGGTTCTGCTGGGTGGCGCGGTGTTGTGCATCCGCCGGCTTGGTCTGTGGTCCGAGCGGGAAACGCACACCGAGAAGCAGCGCGCACCGGAAGCGCTGGGCGGCTCGGTCATTGCCGGCTTGACGTTGATTCTGCGTTCGCGCTATCTGCTGGGCGTGGCCGCGTTCATGTTGCTGTTCACGACGTTGTCGACCTTTCTGTATTTTGAACAGGCGCACATCGTTGCGCAGTCCTTCGACAATTCGGCCGAGCGCACGCGTTTCTTTGCCATGCTCGATCTGGCGGTGAATACGGTCACGGTGTTGGTGCAAGTGCTCATCACCTCACGTCTGCTCAGCCGCCTTGGGCTGGCTGGTTCGCTGGCTCTGGTCCCGCTGCTTTCGGCGCTGGGCTTTGCCTTGCTGGCGCTCACGCCAGTGCTGGCCGCGCTGGCCGGTTTTCAGGTGCTGCGTCGTGCAGGCGACTATGCCATCACACGGCCAACGCGCGAACTGTTGTACACCGTGGTCGGCCGCGAGGCCAAATACAAGGCCAAGAACGCGCTGGATACCGTGGTCTATCGAGGCGGCGACGCCTTGGCCGGCTGGCTGTTTGCCGGTCTCAAGTCGCTGGGTCTGGGCCTTGCCGCAATCGCCTGGATCGCCGTGCCCATCGCCCTGGCTTGGGCGGCAATCGCGCTGTGGCTCGGCCGCCGTCAGGCGGCTCTTTCACGAAAACAACCGTAGGGTTTAATCTACTGCCATGGAAGATCCACGCTCACCCTCCCGCCGCGAAATACTTCGTCTTGCCGCCGGCGCAACGGCCGCCGCGCTGATGCCGTCCGCTCTTGCCGCCGCTCCGGCACAGCTCATGCGCAAGATTCCAAAAAGCGGCGAAGCCCTGCCGGCCGTCGGCCTGGGCTCGTCGCGAACCTTTGACGTCGGCGCGGCCGCTGTCGAGCGCAGCGCGCTGCGCGAGGTGCTCGAGCTGTTTGTCGAGCAAGGCGGCCGGGTGGTGGATTCTTCGCCCATGTATGGCGAGGCCGAAAGCGTGATCGGCGATCTCGCGGCCGAACTGGGCATCACTGCGCAACTGTTCCTGGCCACCAAGGTGTGGACATCGGGCAGGGATGCCGGCATCCGGCAGATGGAAGCATCCTTCAAACGTCTGCGCGCCAAGCGGATCGACCTGATGCAGGTGCATAACCTGTCGGACTGGAAAACCCAGCTCAAGACACTGCGTGAATGGAAGGACCAGGAGCGGCTTCGCTACATCGGCATAACTCACTACACCGAGAGTGCCTACGACGATCTGGCCAAGGTGATGCAATCCGAAGACTTCGACTTCGTGCAGTTCAACTATTCGATTACCGAGCGCGCCGCCGAAAATCGGCTGTTACCCTTGGCACACGAGCGGCGGATCGCTGTACTGGTGAACCGGCCTTTCGCCCGCTCCGGACTGTTCGAAAAAGTTCGTGGCAAAACCCTGCCGCCCTGGGCCGACGAAATTGACTGCGCGTCCTGGGCGCAATTCTTTCTAAAGTTCATCCTCGGTCACCCGGCCGTCACCTGCGCCATTCCGGCGACCAGCAAACCCAAACACCTGCTCGACAACATGCAAGCCGGCCTCGGTCGTCAGCCTGATGCCGCGACTCGCGAACGCATGGCACGTCTGGTGGCCGAACTTTGATCCAAACAGAATTTGCGTTTTAAACCATCCTGTTCCAGTCATCGCCTGAGTTGCACCGGGAACGACAGCGCTCCGACGCCGGGTTCGGCGGCAGTTAAATGTGAATATGGCCGGTTATGGCCGACAATGGAAGTACGGGTGTGCGCTAGCAAGCCGTCAATCGCGCCAAAACGCAATTTTCCAGTGTCTTCTTACGGATCATTCGGAGAACTTCGGCTCCCGGCCATCAAGAGACAGTGGAGTTTCCGCGGACAACGGCTCTTGCTCACTAAAACCTGTCAGTTGCCTTGCTGAAATAGTTCCTCCATAGCGGACACTGACCTAAGCCGTCCGACGGTCGCCTCTTTGAAGATCGTCTAGCCAAGCGGAGCACTCGCCGACGCTGCGCACAAGTTTTGTGCTAAATGGCGTCTGGAAGCGCGCTTGCCAAAAAATCATAGACCGTACGGATGAGTCGGCTGGTGCGTATCTCACGGTGCACCGCGAGCCACATCGGCAGAGGCGGAATGCGCAGCACGTCGGGCAGCACTTGCATCACATCAACATCGGAGCGTGCCATGTAACTTGGCACAAATCCGATGCCCATGCCCGCGCGCACTGCTTCCCATTGGACGATCAAGTCGTCCGTGCGGAACGCAAACAGATCTTTGCTGACCGGGTAGCCGCTCGCCCTGAAGCCGTCCAGTATGGCGGTGTCCCTATCGCTGCCGATCAGATCGTGGCCCATCAGGTCCATTGGTTGCCGCAGCGGGCTATGCCGTCCCAGATAGGCGCGGTGTGCAAAGGCGCCTACGGCCACATCACCGATCTTCCTGGCGATTAGGGTGCCCTGCTCGGGGCGCACCATGCGCACCGCAATGTCTGCCTCTCGACGCAACAGGTTGCTCACCGTGTTGCTGGAAACTAGTTCGACCTGAATGTCGGGTAGAGCCTGCCGCATCTGCGACAGGATGGGCGGAAGAATATGCACGGCCACGGGCGTGCTGGCGGTAATGCGCGCGGTGCCCGTGTTTTCGGCTTGGGCGCCAGTGAGGGTTCGCGCCAACTGGTCTGCACCCTCTGCCATGCCCCGTGCGGCGTCGGCCAGCTTGAGGGCGGTGGCTGTGGGCACCAGGCCGCGCCCGGTACGCTCAAATAGCACCACGCCCAGCTGGCTTTCCAGCTCAGCAATATGCCGGCCCAGCGTGGGTTGACTGGTATGCAACGTCCTCGCAGCACCCAGCAAGCTGCCATGGTCCAGGGCCGCCAGGAAGGAGCGCACCAAGCGCCAGTCAAACGAGGGGCGTGCGCTGGTTTTCATGCGGAGATATGCATATTTGCATTTCAGGTATGAACATTTATGCAATTGTGAAGCATACACGTTGTTTTTACAATTCACCCCATCGCAACACTCGTTGCAATTCAGAAGGAGTTACAGCATGAAATCCACCGTTTTGATTTTGGGCGCTCGCGGACGTTTCGGCCTGGCAGCGGCCCGTGCATTTGCCGACGCTGGCTGGCGCGTGCAGGGCCTGATGCGTCCCGGCGCACAGGTGCCGGTCGAGGCCGCAAGTGACAGTCGTATTGAATGGGTGACCGCTGACTTGCAAGACGCCGCCGCAGTAGCTCGTGCCGCCCAAGGTGCTAGCGTAGTGGTCCATGCCCTGAACCCGGCGTACACCGACAAGGCTTGGAAAGCACAGGCACTGCCCATGACTGGTGCCGCCATCAGCATCACCCGCGCGCTCGACGCCACGCTGATGTTCATGGGCAACATTTATAACTTCGGTGCGGACATGCCCGCTGTCTTGACGGAAGACACGCCGCAACGGGCAGAGACCGTCAAGGGGCAGATCCGCATCACCATGGAAGAGCAGATACGCCGCAGTGGTGTGGCCGCCATCGTCATCCGCGCGGGAGATTTTTTCGGCAGTGGCAAAGGTACATGGTTTGACCAGTCCATTGTTAAGGAAATTCAAAACGGCAAGCTCACCTACCCTGGTCACAAAGACGTGGCCACGGCCTGGGCTTACCTGCCAGACCTGGCCAGAACCTTTGCACAAGTGGCCGCCCACCGCGACACGCTCAAACCATTCGAAATCTTCCACTTTGCAGGCCACAGCATTACCGGCCAGGAGTGGTTGGATACGATTGAACCCATCGCGCAAGCACGGGGCTGGGTAAAACCCGGTGCACGTGTGCGGTACGGCCGGTTGCCTTGGCCTATCATCCGCATCGGTGCCCTGTTCGTGCCGACCTTGTCCGCGCTATTGGAGATGCGCTATCTGTGGGACACGGCGCATGCGCTGGACAACCGCAAGCTCGTGGCGCTCTTGGGTGCAGAGCCGCATACTCCCTTGGCGAAAGCCGTGGCCGCAACCCTGAAAGACCTGGGTTTCACCAAGGACGCAGTTGCAGTGCAAGGATCTCTATCTCCCGCGCGTTGAGCGCGCAGTCATCCATGTCTGTGTGGCCGATGGTGTCGCCGAGAGCGTGATGGGTGACGCAAATTCCAGCCCGGTCACACCACTGAGAGGCATCTTCTATACGAACAATGCGCATGAGGATGCTGCCGTGACCCAGTCGCAGGCAAACGATTGCGATTGAGGTTCCAGATACGTGCCGTTCGTGAGGGTCGGCTTGCGCTGTGTTGCTGACTTTGCTTTGAAGGACCTTAGCGGCCGCAGTGGGTCGGTAGTACCCATTCGCGGAGATAGATAGCGGTCATTCAGCGGGGTTTCACACCGTAACCACGACGAACGGCCGGTTCGGTCGAATTGCCGGCATTCCTGGGCGGGGCAGCATCTCCATAGCCGGTAGAATGCGCAGGGTGAAGCTTGAGCACCCCGATCGCCGAAGCATGAATCAGCAGCAGCGCCGATATTCCGCAGCCGATCTCGAATTGCGCCGCGCCGCCTGCCCCAAGCCCGAATACCCGGAAGAGCTGCCGGTCAGCGCGCGCCGCGCGGACATCGCGCGCGCGATCGCTGAGCATCAGGTCGTCATCGTCTGCGGAGAAACCGGCTCGGGCAAGACCACGCAGCTGCCGAAGATCCTGCTCGAACTCGGGCGCGGTGTGGAACGCCTTATCGGCCACACCCAGCCGCGCCGCATCGCCGCGCGCGCGACCGCGGCGCGCATCGCGCAGGAGCTCAAGACCGAACTCGGCGGCGCGGTCGGCTACAAAATCCGCTTCAGCGACAAGATTAGCCCGCGCTCCTACATCAAGCTCATGACCGACGGCATTCTGCTGGCCGAAACGCAGGGCGACCGCGAGCTGCGCCAGTACGACGCGATCATCATCGACGAGGCGCACGAGCGCAGCCTCAACATCGATTTCCTGCTTGGCTATCTGAAGCAGTTGCTGCCGCGCCGGCCCGATCTCAAGCTGGTCGTGACTTCGGCGACCATAGACGCGGAGCGCTTCTCGAAACATTTCAATGATGCGCCGGTGATCGAGGTGTCCGGAAGGCTCTACCCGGTGGAGGTCCGCTACCGGCCGCCGGCGGAAAAGAAAACGGCGCGCGCTGCCGCGCCAAGCGCGGGCGTAAAGGAGGAGCAGGACCCGGTCGAGGCCATCGTCGATGCGGTGGATGAAGCGGCCCGCTGCGGTCCGGGCGACGTGCTGGTGTTCCTGCCGGGAGAGCGCGAGATCCGCGAGGCGGCCGAGGGCCTGCGCAAGCACCATCCGCCGCACACTGAGATCCTGCCGCTGTATGCGCGGCTGTCGGCGGCGGAGCAGGAGCGCGTGTTCAAGCCGCACACGGGCCGGCGCATCGTGCTCGCGACCAATGTCGCCGAGACCTCGCTCACCGTGCCGGGCATACGCTACGTGGTCGATCCGGGCGAGGCGCGCATCAAGCGCTACAGCTTCCGCAACAAGGTCGAGCAGTTGCAGGTCGAGAAGGTCTCGCAGGCGAGCGCCAACCAGCGCGCCGGGCGCTGCGGCCGCGTCGCGAGCGGCGTGTGCATACGCCTGTACGCCGAGGACGATTACAAAATGCGCCCGGCTTATACCGAGCCCGAACTGCTGCGCTCCTCGCTCGCCGGCGTGATTCTGCGCATGAAGTCGCTGCGCCTGGGCGAGGTGGAGGATTTCCCGTTTCTCGATCCGCCGCTGCCGAAGGCGATCAGCGACGGTTACGGCCTGCTCACCGAATTGGGCGCGGTGGACGATGCCAAGGACCTGACTGAGACCGGCAGGCAGCTCGCGCGCCTGCCGCTCGATCCCTGCATCGCGCGCATGATCCTGGCGGCGAAGACCGAAGGCAGCCTCGCCGAGGTGCTGATCATCGCCTCCGCGCTTTCGCTGCAGGATCCGCGCGAGCGGCCGATGGAGCGCGCCGGCGCGGCCGACGCGGCGCAGCTCAAGTTCGACGACGAAAAGTCGGACTTCCTCGCCTATCTCAAGCTGTGGAAGTTCTATCAGGAGGCGCTCGCGCACAAGAAGTCGAACCGCAAGCTGGCGGAGCTGTGCCGCGACAACTTCCTGTCGTATAACCGCATGCGCGAGTGGCGCGACATCCACAGCCAGCTGCATACCTTCGTCGCCGAGTTAGGCTGGAAAGTGTCGGAGAAGGAGGCGAACTATGCGCAGATCCACCGCGCGCTGCTCGCCGGGCTGCTCGGCAATATAGGCTGCAAGTCGGAAGACAGCGAGCACTATCTCGGCGCGCGCGGCATCAAGTTCCTGATCCATCCGGGCTCCGGCGTGGGCAAGAAAGCCAGGCGCTGGCTCATGGCGGCCGAGATCACCGAGACCACGCGCCTGTACGCGCGCTGCATCGCGAAGATCGAGCCGGAATGGCTGGAGGGCATAGGCGCGCATCTGGTCCGGCGCCACCAGTACGAACCGCACTGGGAGAAGAAACCCGCGCACGTCGCCGCGTTCGAGCGCGCGACGCTGTACGGCATCGTGCTCTACGCCAAGCGGCGCATCCACTACGGCCCGCTGGACCCGGCCGAGTCGCGCCGGATTTTCATCCGCCAGGCGCTGGTCGAGGGCGAGTACGACACGCGCGCGCCGTTTTTTGCGCACAACCGCAAGCTGATCCGCGACATCGAAACGCTGGAGCACAAATCGCGCCGCCCCGACGTGCTCGTCGACGAGGAGCTGATCTACGCGTTCTACGACAGCCTGATCCCAGAGGGCATCCACAACGGCGCCGCGTTCGAGCACTGGCGGCGCGAAGCCGAGGCGAAGAACCCGAAGCTGCTCTACCTGAAGCGCGAGGATCTGATGCGGCACGAGGCGGCCGGCATCACCACCACGCTGTTTCCGCACCAGCTCGACATCGGCGGGCGCAGCTACGCGCTCGAATATCTGCACGACCCGGGCAATGCGCGCGACGGCCTCACGCTGACCGTCCCGCTGATCGCGCTCAATCAGCTCTCGGCCGCGCGCTGCGACTGGCTGGTGCCGGGGCTGCTCAAGGAAAAGGTCGCGCTGCTGGCGAAGACGCTGCCGCAGAAAATCCGCCACAAGCTCGGGCCGCTGCCCGAGTTCGCCGAGGATTTCGTCGCCGCGGTGGGCGCGGTGGAGGCGCAGCGCGCGGACGAGCTTGGGCTCGCCGAAGCCATCGTCCGCTACGCGCGCGAGGAACGCAATCTGGTGCTGCCGCTGGACGGTTTCCGTTCCGAGTTGTTGCCTGCGCATCTTTCCATGAACTTCCGCGTGGTGGACGAGCACGGCCGGCAGCTCGCCATGGGCAGGAACCTGGCGCAGCTGCGCGCGGAGCTGGGCGAGCAGGCGGGCGAGCAGTTCAGCGCCATCGCCCAGCCCAAGGCGGCGCTGTCCGGTATTACGACGTGGAATTTCGGCGAGTTGCAGGAGATCATGGAAATCCGTCAGGGCTCGCAGACTTTGATCGGCTATCCGGCATTGGTCGACCGCGGCGCGAGCGTGGACCTGGAAGTGCTCGATGCGCCGCAGAAGGCGCGGGCGCTGCACCGCGACGGCCTGCGGCGGCTGTTCATGCTGCAGCTGAAGGAGCAGACCAAGTACCTGGAAAAGAATCTGCCCGGGCTGCGCGACATGGCCATGCAGTTCCTGCCCTTCGGCGATGCGGCATCGCTCAAGGACCAGCTGCTGCGCGTGACCTTCGATCGCGCCTGCATGGCCGAGCCTCTGCCTACGATGCAGGCGGAGTTCCTGCGGCGCTGCGAGGAGGGCAAGACGCGGTTGTCGCTGCTGGCGCAGGAAATGTGCCGCCTGGTGGGCGGCATACTCACCGAGTATCAAGGTTTGCAGAAGAAGCTGCAGGGACTGAAGAATTTTCCGCAAGCACAGCGCGAGATCGAGGAGCAGCTCGCGCAGCTGCTGCCGAAGAACTTCATCGCCGCAACCGCCTGGGAACGCCTGCAGCATTTCCCGCGCTATCTCAAGGCGGTGGCGCTGCGGCTGGAGAAGCTGCGCGCGGACCCGGCGCGCGACGCGCGCTTCGGCGCCGAGTTCAATCCGCTGTGGCAGATGTGGCAGCGCGAAGACCTGAAGCAGAGGAAGCAGGGCGTAGCCGATGCGCAGCTCGACCAGTTCCGCTGGCTGCTGGAGGAGCTGCGTGTGTCACTATACGCGCAGGAACTGCGCACGCCGGTGCCGGTGTCGGCGAAGCGGCTGCAGAAAATGTGGCAAGCTATGCAAAGATGAGGGAGAGAGAACCGATGCGTGGGCTTCCAAAAACATTGTCATTCCGAGGGCAACGCCCGAGGAATCTGCTTTTCACAGATGGCGCAAAGCAGATTCCTCGACCTTCGGTCTCGGAATGACAAGGTTGGCATAATTGTGGAGACGCTCGGATGAATGAAATCAGCAAAGCGCTACTGCGCGCATTCGCCAGCCTGCTGCATCCGCGCATGCTGCTGTTGATGCTGTGGCCGGTGGCGGTCGCGCTGGTGCTGTGGCTGGGATTGGCGTTCGCGTTCTGGTCGCAGGCGGCGGCCTGGCTGCAAGGCCAGTTCCAGCAATCTGCCGTCATCGACTGGGCGATCACCGTCTGGCCGCTGACGCTGATTGCCACGCATCTCGCGTGGGTCCTGCTCGTACTCCTGTTCGTGCCGGTGGTGTTGATCACGGCGGTGCTGATCATCGGCGTGTTCGCCATGCCTGCGATGGTGCGCCACGTGTCGGAGCGCGCCTACCCGCAGCTCGAGCGCCGGCAGGGTGGGACCTTTGCCGGCAGCGTGTGGAACAGCATGATGGCGCTTGTCTGGCTCGCGCTGCTCGCGCTGCTGTCGCTGCCGCTGTGGTTCTTCCCGCCGCTGTGGCCGCTGCTGCCCATCGTATTGTTCGGCTACCTCAACCAGCGCGTATTTCGCTACGACGCGCTGGCCGAGCACGCCACTGCCTGGGAAATGAAAACGCTCATCCGGAGTGACCGCGGCGAACTGTTCCTGCTCGGTATCGTGCTGGCGCTTGTCGGGCTGATTCCCGTCATCGGGTTTTTCGCGCCGGTGTACGGCGGACTGGCTTTCATCCACTACTGCCTGGCGCGCATCGCGCAAATGCGCGAAGAGCCGGTCGCGACGCAGTAGGATATCTTTAGGAGAAGAAACATGCCCTTCGGCGCCCTTATCATCGGCGATGAACTCATGCGCGGCAAGCGCCAGGACAAGCATATGGCGCAGCTGATCGCGATTCTGCGCAGCCGCGGCCTCGGGCTCGCCTGGTGCCACTACCTGGGCGACGACCCCGCGCTGATCACGGCCACGCTCCGGCGCACGCTCGCCGGCGCGGACATCGTGTTCAGCTTCGGCGGCATAGGCGCGACCCCCGACGACCATACGCGCGCCTGCGCCGCCGCCGCGGCCGGCGTGGACTTGGTGCTGCATCCCGAGGCCGAAGCCGAGATCCGCGCCCGCTTCGGCGCCGACACCACGCCGAACCGCCTCAAAATGGGTGAGTTTCCGCGCGGCGCGAGCACCATTCCCAACGACTACAACCGCATCCGCGGCTTTTCCCTTGGTGAGCACCACTTCGTGCCGGGCTTTCCCATCATGGCCTGGCCCATGGTCGAGTGGGTGCTCGACAACCGTTACGCACATCTGTTTCACCGGCACGCGGAAACCGAGGCGTCGATCATGGTGTACGACTCGGCCGAGAGCACGCTTACGCCGCTGATGGAAGCGGTGGAGGCCAAGTACTGCAGGCTCAAGGTATTCAGCCTACCCAGCGTGGGCGAGGGCGGGCGGCGGCGGCATATCGAATTGGGCGTGCGCGGTGCGCCGGAGGAGGTGCCTGCCGCGTTGGAAGAGCTAAAGCTCGGCGTGACCGAGACCGGGGGAAACTGGGAGGCGCACGGCGGGCCTCATGCCGTGGATGCAGCCGAATCCTGAACCTGCTTCAGGTACTCTGGTCTGGAGTCGCATGGACATAAGGAAGTCGGAAGTCTAATCTGTGCACCTGTGGGCCGTGCGTCCAACGCCAGACTGAAATGGAAGTCAAATGGATCGAGGCTGCTCGAGCCGGTGGATTTTGCGTCGCCATCGGTGCTGCACGCGGCCTCCGCATTCAGGCGGTCGATTGATTGGTCGACCGCATGGAGACAGTGAACAACAAATACTTGAGCACGGGGGACGGCATATGAGCAAAGCGGATTGGGTATTTCAGTTGCACGGGGACGCACGCGGAATCCAGCGTAAACTGGCAGAGGGCGTAAACACATCGATATTCCCAGGCGAGAATGTGATGCTCTCGGTTGTGCGCGTCGAGCCGAACGCAACGGGCAGCATTCACAGTCATCCCGAAGAGCAATGGGGCGTGCTGCTCGAAGGGCGCTGCACGCGCATCCAGG
>CAZRMO010000007.1:48817-66483 GCA_964601155.1 uncultured Enterobacteriaceae bacterium | reverse complement strand
ATGAACATCATGCTGGTGAGCGTGACCGAGCGCACGCGCGAGATCGGCATCCGCATGGCCACCGGCGCGCGCATGCGCAATATCCTGCAGCAGTTCCTCACCGAGGCGCTGGTGGTGTCCCTGCTCGGCGGGGCGATCGGCGTAGCGGTCGGGCTCGGCGCCGCGGCGCTCATCGGCGCCTTCGGCACGCCCGTCAAATACTCGATCGGCCCGGTATTGCTCGCCTTCGGCTGCGCGTTCGCGACCGGGCTGGTGTTTGGCTACATGCCGGCGCGAAAAGCCGCGCTGGTGGATCCCATCGTGGCGCTGGCGACATGATGAGAATGCGGCATACGTTCGCCGCGGCCGCGCTGGCAGTGCTGGGCGCCTGCGCAAGCATCGGCGATGCACCCCCGGCCTCGCCTGTGGGGGCCTCCGCAATGCCGCCCGCCTGGGCCGAGACCGGTGGCGCAAGCGCCGGCACCGATACGCCTGCGCCGGCGCGCGACTGGTGGAAGGGCTTCGGTTCTACTGAACTTGCTGCACTCGTCGCCGCCGCACTGGGAGCGAGCCCGGACATGGCGATCGCGGCGGAGCGCGTGCGCCAGGCCGAAGCGCAGGCGCGCATCGTCGGCGCATCGCTGTTTCCGGCATTGAATTTCGGCGCCGGCACCAGCCGTCGCGAAACGCGCCCGCCGGGAGGCAGCTGGAGCGGCGACGATTCTTCGAGCGGCGCGCTCAGTGCGAGCTACGAACTCGACCTCTGGGGAAGGGTCTCATCCGGCCTGCGCTCGGCCGAGGCGTCGCTGCGCGCCAGCCGCTTCGATCAGCAAACGGTGCGGCTCACGCTCGCAGCGGGGGTCGCGAGCGGCTATTTCCAGCTGCTGTCGCTGCGCGGACGCATCGAGACCGCGCGCGAGAACCTGGCGATTGCGCAGCGCGTGTTCAAGCTGGTGGACGCGCGGGTGCGCAACGGCGCCGCCTCGAAGCTCGATCTCGCGCGGCAGCGCGCGACAGTGTTGTCGCTGCGCGCCTCCATTCCGCCGCTCGAATTGCAGGAGCGCCAGACCCTATACGCGCTCGCCATACTCAGCGGCAGGCTGCCAGAGGGCTTCGAAGCCGCAGGCGCGAGCGTGAGCGCGCTCGTCGTGCCGCGCGTCGAGCCCGGACTTCCGGCGGACTTGCTCGCGCGCAGGCCCGACATCGCCAGCGCCGAGGCGCAGCTCGCCGCGGCCAACGCCAACGTCGCCGCGGCGCGCGCGGCCCTGCTGCCCGGCATCTCGCTTACCGGCTCAGCCGGGCTCGCGAGCAATGTGCTGGTCAATTTCCTCAACACGCCCACTGCGGCATTGGCGCTCGGCGCGTCACTCATGCAGCCGATTTTCGATGGCGGTCGCCTGCGCGGTCAGGTCGACGTGGCGGCATCGCGCGAGCGCGAACTGGTGGAGGCCTACCGCAAATCCGTCCTTGCCGCGCTGGCCGACGTCGAAGGCGCGCTGGCCGCAGGAGGCCGCACGGCGGAGCAGGAGGCTTTGCAGGCGCAGGTCCTGGAGCAGGCGCGCATCGCGTTGCGGCTCGCCGAAATCCGCTACCGCGAGGGCGCAGACGACGCCCTGAGCGTGCTCGACGCACAGCGCACGCTGTTCGCGGCGGAGGACCAGCTGGCGCAGATCAGGCTCGCGCGGCTGCAGGCCTCGATCAGCCTGTACAAGGCGCTCGGCGGCGGTTGGGGGTAAATGTTTTTTCGCTACGGATGCCAGAGTTACTTGCTACTCAGCATCGGGTGCATGGGGTGCATCGACTCTACCAAGAAACTCTTTCGCCGAAATTGTGTCCAATTCGAAGTGACGCCATTTCCTCAAACTGGGAAATTGAATAGTGCTAGGATGAGTCCGGGAGTCAATACGAACAGAGGAATATGAGAGGCGAAGCCAGGTGAAGACAAAACCAAGAAGTGAAATCGAAGCGGATGAACTGCGCCGCCGTGCCGAACAAATGGCGCAATGGCTGCTTACTCATCCGCTCCAGGGCGAAGTCGACGCCCAGAGACTATTGCATGAGTTGCAGGTGTATCAGGTTGAGTTGGAAATGCAGAACGCGGAGTTAAGGCATGCCCGGGCAGAAACCGAAGCGGCATTGAATCAAGCGAATCTCCTCAACGAACAACTGTCACAGCGTGAGCAAGGCGATACTGATTCCCGTGAAACTGGTGGCGCCGCTCCACAGACAAAGAGCGGGATTCGCGTCGACGAGCGCGAGGACATGAGGGCTTCGCTCAAAATTATCGCCGAAATGTCTCATCAGATTCGACGATCTGGCGTGAGCGCCGTACAGGCGCAACATCTAGACAAGATAGACGCGGCGAGCCAGCATTTGCTGGAGACCATCAAGGTCCCCACCGACCAACCCTAGTGCAAAGCCGCGTCGCGTGATGATCGCGCCTTGCTCCGACCGGCAATGCTATGCGCTGCGCTTTCTCAACTCCGCCTCCAATATTTTTATTTCGGTGATGTCGATAAAGGTGATCACGATGCCGTCGATCACGTTTTCCTGGGTTCGGTAGGGCATAATGCGCACGCGGTACCAGCGTCCATCCTTAGTTTGAACCTGCTTTTCATGAAATACCAGGGTACGCAGCACTTCCTCGGAATCCCCCTTTAGTTCCGCATAGTCGAGATCGGTAACTATATGGGACAAGGGTCGGCCCAGGTCCCCCGG
This sequence comes from uncultured Enterobacteriaceae bacterium, assembly GCA_964601155.1. Lineage (GTDB taxonomy): Bacteria > Pseudomonadota > Gammaproteobacteria > Burkholderiales > SG8-39 > 2-12-FULL-64-23. Next base: position 63,786 of record CAZRMO010000007.1, on the reverse strand, counting down.
TATCAGCTTGAAGAGCTTTGTAGCGTTGGGTGTGAACCGGCGCAGATTCAGCTTGCCGTCGAGGAACACGGTGGCAATTTCCGTGCTGTTAAGCAAGTTGGCCATGTCATTGCGCACCCATGACAGGTCGTCCACCTTCGACTGCAGTTCGGCATTGACGGTCTGCAATTCCTCGTTCATGGACTGCATCTCTTCTTTTGAGGTGGTCAGTTCCTCGTTGGTGGACTGCAGCTCTTCGTTGGTCGACTGGAGTTCCTCGTTGCTTGACTTGAGCTCCTCGACCGTCGTCTGCATCTCTTCATGGGTCGCCTGCAGGGCTTCGCGGTTTTGCTGCAACTCCAGGGTGAGCGCATTTTCGGCCGCGGCTGCAGCTGACTTGGTCTTGCGCCTGCCGCCAGCGGCAGGCGGGGTGGCGACATCGTTGAACACCACCAACACCCGGCCGCGCAGCGGCTCGGGTTTCTCGATGCCCTGCACGGTGACATCGACGCTCTGCGCGCCGCCGTTGGCGCCCACTTTCAAGCCCTTGAGATGAATCGGCTGCGCTTGCCGCAGTGCTTTGCGTATCGTCCCGGTAAGCGCCTCGCGCAGCCCCGGCCGCGCCATGGCGTAAAGGTTGATATTGACTCTGCCGGCGGCCGGCTCCAGGTATTTTCCGGTGCGACCGCTGATGTAGAGGATGTCGCCGTCGCTATTGACCAGCACCGCGGCGGGAGCGTAGGTCTGCTGGATCAGTTGATCGGTCAACAGTTCCAGGCTCTCGGCGGGGTTCCCTGTGTGGGGTGTTTCGCCGTGGGCGGGCGCGGCTGCAGCGCCCCGAACCGGAAACTCCACTCCGGCATGCGGCAGGGGCGGGTCGGCGCGTCGATAGATTCGCGCCTTGAGATCGAGCGGAGCGAAAAACTGGGTCAAATTGCCGATGGTTTCGGCACTTCCCAACAGCAGGATGCCGTCGCGATTCAAAGCGTAGTGGAACAGCGGCAGGAGCTTCTTTTGCAGCTGCGGGCCCAGGTAGATCAGCAGGTTGCGGCAGGTGAGAATATCGAGCTTGGTAAACGGTGGATCGGTGATGACGTTCTGCGGCGCGAACACGACCATTTCGCGAATTTCCTTGCTGATCCGGTAGCCGCCGTTGTCCTCGGCGATGAAATGACGTGCGAGCCGCTGCGGCGAAACGTCGGCCGCGATGTTTTTCGGGTACACGCCCTTGCGCGCCTTGTCGACGGCGTCCGCGTCGATGTCGGTAGCGTAGATCTGCAAGGAGTAGCGCGCCTTCGGCTTGACCAGATCGAGGGCTTCTTTGAAGACGATGGCGAGCGAATACGCTTCCTCACCGCTCGAGCAGGCGGTTACCCAGGCGCGCAGCCCCTTGCCGGCCGGGTACTGCGCGAGCAAGGCCGGAAGCACATCGCTGCGCAGAATCTCCCACGCGGCAGGGTCGCGGAAAAAACTGGTAACGCCGATCAACAGCTCCTTGAACAGCAGGTCGAGTTCCTGCGGATTTTCCCGAAGATAGCGCACGTAGTCGCCGATTCTGGCGATCTGGTGCAGGGCGGTACGCCGCTCGATGCGCCGATAGAGTGTATTCGTCTTGTAGAGCGAAAAATCGTTGCCGGTGCGATCACGCAAGAGGATCACAATTTTTTCCAGCGCGCTCTGTGCTTCCGTTTCCAGCCTTGGTTCGATGGCCGTCTTGCGCGGAGCCATCTGGAGGTAAGCGACGATGCCTGCTGGCAGCTTCTCCGGCGCGGCGACGATATCGGCCAGGCCGGCTCCGATGACGCTCCTTGGCATGCTGTCAGCCTTGGCGCTGGCAGGGTCTTGCACCGCTGCCAGGCCGGCTTTTTCCTTGATGGCGCGCAGGCCAAGCAAACCATCGGACCCCATACCCGAGAGGATGACCCCCACGGCGTTGGCTTGTTGATCCTCCGCCAGCGTGCGCAGAAAGAAATCGATCGGCAGTCGCAAGCCGCGCGGCATGGCCGGGTCGAGCAAGTGGAGCGTGCCATGCAGGATCGACAAGTCCTTGTTCGGCGGGATCAGGTAGACGCAATTTGGCTTGACCGCCACGCGGTTGCCGGCCTCCACCACCGGCATGGGCGTAACGCGCTGGATCAGTTCCGGCAGGGCGCTAACGTGCGTGGGGTCGAGATGCTGAACGACGACGAAGGCCAAGCCGCTGTCGACGGGAACGTGCGAGAAGAATTTTTCCAGCGCCTCCAGCCCGCCGGCCGAACAGCCGATGCCGACGATCGGAAATACGGCGCCCGAACGTGTGATGGTTTTCGGCGCTGGCTTCGTCTTTTGAGCGGCGGGGCTGCGGCTTGGGCGACTTGCCGTTCGCCGCGGAGTCTTTACCCCCGCGGTGGCGGACGCCTTGTCCGGGTTAGCCATGCGCCATTCCTCTGGATGAGCGAAAGAGCTATCATACCCCGCGTCCAATTGAATCAGATGACGAACATTTCCCGGATTGCGTTTCAGTGGCGATCATCTCAGACGCGGTTAATCTTTGCTATTGATGGATCAGGCGCTGCGTGCGATGCGACGCGCGCCGATCACTGCTTCAGTTCGGGAAAATCTTCCTCGAAAAACTCCCACTCGGCGCGCTCTCCCTTGGCGCGCCGCTCGGCTTCGATACCGCGCAATTCAACCCGCCGAATCTTGCCCGAGATGGTCTTGGGCAGGTCGGAAAACTCGAGGCGGCGCACGCGTTTGTAGGGTGCCAGCTTGTTGCGCAGGAAGAGAAATATCTCCTTCGCCAATTCGCGGCTGGGCTTAGTGTCCTGGGTCAGGATGATGAAAGCCTTGGGCACGGCGAGGCGCAGCGGGTCCGGACTGGGAACCACCGCCGCCTCGGCCACGGCCGAGTGCTCGATCAGCGCGCTTTCCAGCTCGAAAGGACTGATGCGGTAGTCCGAGGCCTTGAACACGTCGTCGGCACGGCCGACATAGGTAATGTAGCCGTCGGCGTCGCGGCTCGCGACGTCGCCCGTGCGGTAGTAGCCGCCGCGGGTTGCTTCGGCGGTTTTCTCGGCGCTGTCCATGTAGCCGACCATCAGCCCGAGCGGGCGCGGGTCGAGGACGAGGCAGATCTCGCCTTCGTCCGCCTGCCTGCCCTCCACGTCGAGCAGAACCACATGGTAGCCGGGCAGCGGCCGTCCCATGGAGCCCGGTTTCAATTCCTGGCCGGGCGAGTTACCTATCAGTGCGGTGGTCTCGGTCTGACCATAACCGTCGCGCAGCGTGATCCCCCAGGCCGCTTTCACCTGCTCGATGATTTCGGGATTGAGCGGTTCGCCGGCACCGAGCAGCTCGCGTATTTTGAGGCGGCTGCGGTAGCTCGCGAGGTCTTCCTGGATCAGCATGCGCCATACTGTCGGCGGCGCACAGAGCGTGTTGACGCCGCAGCGCTCGAGCACAGCAAGCAGGGCTTTGGCATTGAAGCGGCTGTAGTTGTAGATGAAGATGCAAGCGCCTGCGTTCCACGGCGCGAAGAAGCAGCTCCAGGCATGCTTGGCCCAGCCTGGCGACGAGATGTTGAGGTGCACGTCGCCGGGCTGCAGGCCGATCCAGTACATGGTCGACAGGTGCCCCACAGGGTAGCTCTGCTGCGTGTGCAGCACCAGTTTCGGCTTGGAGGTGGTGCCGGACGTGAAATAGAGCAGCAGCGGATCATCGGCCTTGGTCGGACCGTCGGGCGTGAAGCTTTCCGGGTGGGCGTCGGCTTCGGCGAAGCTGTGCCAGCCGGGCGCGGTACCGCCGACCGCGATACGCGTATAGCCGCCGCTCAGACTTGCGAACTTGTCCACATTGGCGAAGCCGACGACTACGTGGCGCACGTCGCCGCGCTCGAAGCGGTCGAGCAGATCGTCCGGCGTAAGCAAGGTCGTCGCCGGGATCAGCACCGCGCCCAACTTGGCCGCCCCCAGCATGGTCTCCCACAGCGGCACTTCGTTGCCGAGCATCATCAGAATCCTGTCGCCGCGTTTGACGCCGAGCGAGCGTAGCCAGTTGGCGACGCGGTTCGAGCGGGCCGACATTTCCGCGAACGAGCGCTTCTGTTCGCTGCCGTCTTCTCCCACCAGCCACAGAGCCGGCTGGTCATTGCCCTTGGCAATGGCGTCGAAATAGTCGAGCGCCCAATTGAATTCCGTCAGCTTGGGCCAGCAGAATTCGCGCGTTGCGGCCAGATAGTCGGTTCGGTGCTTGAGGAGGAAGTCGCGTGCTTCGATGAATGGACGGGCGGCAGACATGAGGATTCCCTTCTTGAGAGTGGATGCAAATATGAAATTATGTTGGAGCCCGGCGCCAATATCAACTCAACGCCTGCCAACTCAATGTGGCACGCCTACGCTCTAAGCTGCGCCGTGGCTACGGCGGGCGCTGGGCGCCTGCTCCAGAACGTGGCGAGCGATAGCCCGGCAATGATGTGCCAGATGCCCCACCAGGCGGTGATCACGGCCATGCCGCCCAAGCCGCCGAAAAAATCGAAAATCAGGATCAACCCCAAGCCCGAGTTCTGGATGCCGCATTCGATCGCCACTGCGCGCCGGTCGCGCTCGGGCAGGCCGACAGCCGTGGCCATGCCGTAGCCCATGGCGAGCGCGCTGGCGTTGTGGATGAAGACCACGCCAACTACCATGCCGACATAGAGCACGAAGTAGCGCCAGTTGGCACCGAGCGCGGCGAGCACGAAAACCAGAAAGAAGACCAGCGAGAATATTTTCATCGGCTTGCGCGCCCTGGCGGTGAAGCGCGGCCAGCGCCGCGACACGAACAGGCCGGCGGCCAGCGGCACACCCAGCAGCATCAGCACGTGCAGGAACATCTCCAGCGGATTCACCGCCACCTGGTGCAGGATCGGCTGCGCCGGCCCGTACAGTCCGCCCCAGAAGGCAATGTTCACCGGCGTCATGACGATGGCAGCGAGCGTTGACAGCGTGCTGATCGACACCGACAGCGCGGTGTTGCCCCGGGCGAAATGCGTGAGAAAGTTGGAAATATTGCCCGCCGGACAGGAGGCAACGAGGATCATGCCCAAGGCGATACTGGGCCGCGGATGCAGCGCCAGCACCAGCAGGTAGGTCAAGGCCGGAAAGACCACGTGATGTCCGAGCAGCCCGATGGCGAGCGCACGCGGCGTACGCAGCGCCTCCTTGAAGTCTGCGGGCTTCAGGTCCAGCGAGACGCCGAACATGACCAAGCCGAGTATGACGTTGAGCGCGAACAGCGACTGCGGGTTGAAGTTGAGCCGGACGAGATCGATGTCGGTCATGACGCGCATAATGTCTGAAAACTCTGCCGACCGCTATCCCGCATGCGCGCCGGCTTCCAACGCTGGATTCGATCCACAAAGCGGCATTTCAGGCAAAAGTGCTGAATATGCACCGCAGGCCCTTGATTTAATTAGGGGTAGGCCGTCGCGGTCCGGCGAGAAAAATATTCACCCCCCTAGAGGCGAGCATGGTGTATAATCAAACACTTAGAGTGCGATTCAGGCCAAATCTGACAATCAGCAGCTATCCGCTTCGAGCCCTGCCAGCGGATGCGCTTACGTCAATAAATCAGGCATATTTGCGTGACGACCCGGTCTATCAGACATAGTCGCACAACCCCGGTTGCAGGCAGATCGTGGCATCCGCCCCATACCAACACCACCCTCGCCAGGAGTACTGAAATGCATGCAGCACCGATTCTGCAATACCTCAGAAAGAACGGCCAGCAACTCGATCTGGATATAGCAGCCGCGACCGGAATCTCGCTGTCGAAGGTGCGCATCTCGCTGTCCGATCTGTCGGCGCGGGGAGAAATATCCAGGTGCAGCGTAACCCGCTTCAACGACGGCAAGGCAATTGAAGGGATGCTCTGCCGTATTGCCGGAACCATTCCGCCCAAGAGCCCCGGCAGAAAGCCGGGAAGCTAAGGCTCGGTCGCGGACGGCTGTTCAGGACGCACAGGCACGGGATTCTGCCCCACGCGAGCAAGCGGAAGAGGCGAAATTCAAGTAGTTGTGACCTGATTATCTTGCGCGCTGCGCCGGCTTGCAGGGCTCCCGCCCGAATCGTCGGCCTGCAGCAGGATACGCGCATCGAGTATGCCCACCCCGGCGGGATAAGCCAACACCGGGTTCAGGTCGAGTTCAGCAATCTCCGGGAACGCGGTGCACAGCGCGGAGATGCCGAGCATAAGGCGCACCAGCGCGCCCTTATCCGCCGGCGGCGCACCGCGCACGCCATCGAGGATTTTACTCGCGCGGATTTCTTCGAGCATGGAGCGCGCGTCCTCTTCAGTCAGCGGTAGCGAACGAAACACCACGTCCCTGAGCACCTCGACCAAGATACCACCCAGCCCGAACATCAGCACCGGGCCGTAGCTGGGGTCGCGCACCACGCCGATGATGACCTCGATACCGCCCTTCGCGGCCATCGGTGTAAGGATGGCGCCGGTGATATCCGGCTCCCGGCCGTGATGTCGCAGGCAATGGCGCCGAGCATTGGCCAAGATCTCGGCATAGGCCTTGCGCACGCCCGCCTCGTCGCTGAGGTCGAGCTTTACGCAGTCCGCGTCGGTCTTGTGAATGACATCCACCGAAACCACTTTCATCGCCACCGGCACTGCCCCCAGAGCCTTGAAAGCGGCGCCGGCCGCATCGGCATCGACTGCGACGATGGCCGGGGCGGACATCTCGACACCGGCCTCTTCCAGCGCCTGGCGTGCCTCGTGTTCGAGCACCACGGTGCGCCCTTCCCTGCGACAAGCGGCAAGTACCCTTTCGAAACCGCTGGAGCGCAAACCTCGCGCATCCTGCGAGTACGCCGGACGGCGGCGCACCTCGCCATACTCGGCCAGTGCTTGTACGCAGCGCACGGCGCGCTCGAGCGAATCGTAGACCGGAATACCCCGCTCGCGAATGAGTGCCAGCGGCCGCGGCCGCAGGTCGGCATACAGGCTGCCGTACAGGCTGTGCACCAGCACCGGCTTGCGGAATTCCCGGTGCAGCTCCGCGATGCGCTCGGAGGTCTGCATCTCGATCGGTGTGAGGGTCTGTGAAAAACGTACGCCGTAACCGCCGAACAGACCCGTCACAAGCAGGGCGTCTACGCCAGGATCGGCAAGCAGGATGCGCGCACACTCTGCGAACACTGCCGGGTTCGAGTCTGTGCCCCCGGCTACATCCACCGGGTTGGCGACCGCGGCAGAGGAAGGAAGGATAGCCGCAAGTTTCTTCCTGCTGCCCTCACTCAGCGGCGCCAGCTTCAGTCCGCGTTCGGTCAGCGCGTCGGCGGCAATGGTCGCGTGGCCGCCGCCATCGGCGAGCACGGCGACGCGGCGCGACGCCATCGGTTCGAGCAGCGACAGTGCCTCGGCGAGCGAAAGAATCTCATCAGATTCACGCGCGAGTATGGCGCCGGCCTGCTTCAGCACCCCTTCGCTCACGGCGTAGTCGCCTGCCAGCGCGCCGGTGTGTGACTGTGCCGAGCTGCGGCCGGCGCTGGTGCGGCCAGATTTATAGATCACGATGGGTTTTTCGCGCGCCACACGCCGCAAGGCCTGAAGAAAGCGCCGGCCATCCTTGATGCCCTCGACATAGGCGATCACCGCCTTGGTGTTCGCGTCTTCGCGGAAATATTCCAGATATTCGTGGAATCGGATGTCCGCCTCGTTGCCGATGCCGACGTACGTGGACAAGCCGACATGCCCATTCGCCTGCGCTTCCGTGACCAGCGACAGGGCCATGTTGCCCGACTGCGACAACAGGCCGATGCCGCCGCGCTTCAGATGGGAGAAGCCGACGATATTGCAGGCGGCATGGGTGTTGAAGATGCCGGAGGTGTTGGGCCCGACGATGCGAACCCCCTGCCTGATGGCCTCTTCGACCATCTGCTGTTGCAGCCGCTCGCCTTCCGCGCCTGCTTCGGCAAAGCCGCCGGCAAGCACTACGGCACCTTTCACGCCTTTCGCGCCGCATTGCGCCATCACCGCTGGCAGCGTCTTCGCCGGTGTGCAGATCAGCGCCAGATCCACCGGCCCGGGGATGTCCGCCAGGGACGCATAGCTGCGCTGCCCGAGAATTTCTGTTTCCTTCGGATTGACAGGATAGATGGCGCCCTTGAAGCCGTCTTCGAGCAGCTTCTGGATGGAACGAAAGCCGCGCTTGGTCTGGTCCCTGGAAGCGCCGATTATGGCGATCGAGTCGGGATAGAAAATGGCATGCAGCGCGTTCACGTGTTTACTCGCCCTTGAACACCGGCACGCGCTTTTCGCCAAACGCGTCCACGCCCTCCTGCCAGTCCTGCGTCGTGGCGACGAAGGTCATGCCCTCGAGCTCGGCTGCGAGCACGGCATCCAGCGTGCGCTCCGCCGCGAAGTTGAGTTGCTCCTTGGCGAGCTGCATGGAAATCGGCGCCTTGCTCGCCACGCGCCGCGCGAACTCGCGCGCCGCGTCGAGAAATCCGGCATCCGGAAACGAGCGATTCGCGAGGCCGATGCGCACGGCCTCCGCACCCTTGATGCGCTCGCCGAGAAACACCAGTTCGCGCGCTTTCGCCAGGCCCACCAGGCGCGGCAGCAACGCGGTAACGCCGCCGCCCAGAAAAGTGCCCAGGCTGATCTCGGGCAGGCCGATCTGCGCGCTCTCAGCCATCAACAGGAAGTCCGATGCGATTGCCAGCTCTGCCCCCGCGCCCAGCGCATAGCCGTTGACCGCAGCCACCACCGGCCGCTTCAGCTGCAGCAGCCGCCTGCATACGGTCTGTTCACCCTGCAGATACTGCCGGCGCTCGAACGCGGTGCGCCCGACTTTGTGCTCCTTGAGGTCCGCACCGACACAAAAAGCGCGGCCTTCGCCCGTAAGCAGCACCACACGCGCATTCTGGTCCGCTTCTGCCAAACCGAGCGCGACGTTCAACTCGTCGTAAAGCTGCTGCACCACTGCGTTCAGGCGCTGCGGGCGGTTGAAGCGGATCTCGGCCACGCCGTCCTTGATCTCGTACACAATGGTCTCGAAGCTCACAGCGCTCTCCTTACTTGTTTATTATTTTGTTTCTGCCAGGCGCAGGCGGGTGGAACATCCGGAACGCTGCCCAAGGGCTCAAGCAATCCCCGCAGCGGGCCGGTCGGGCGTTTCTTCGGCACGTGCGCGCTGCAGCAGGAAAATAATCGCCAGCAGCAACAGCGCCGGCAGATACAACCATTCCTTGTTCATGCGCTCGGCCGGCACCTCGATGCCGGTCACCTTGAAGCCCTGCTCGAAGCCAGCCTTGTCTGCCGCACCTTTCAATCTGACGGCCATGACCTGCGGGCCATCCGGTGTCGCCATAATGGTCAGGCCTGCCTTGGCGATGCGCTCGCGCGCGCTGCCTCCGCCTTTCAGCGGCAGCAGCACCGTCTTCGTGACATCGTCGCCTTCCAGAGTCATGCCTTCGATACGCACGCGCAGACCCAAACCGGCCGGCGCCGCCGCCACCAGCTGCATCAGTTTCGAGCCGGGTTCCACGCGGTACGGCTGCGTAAACTGATCGAGCCAGAATCCCGGCCTGAGACAGGTAAAGGTCACCAGCAGCAGCGCCACCGACTCGTACCAACGGTTGCGCCGCAGGAACCAGCCCTGCGTCCCGGCGGCGAACACCAGCATGGCCCCAATGGAAACCGTGATGGTAAACAACAGATGCCACCAGGAATGGATGCCGATCAGCAGCAAATCGGTATTGAAAATGAACATGAACGGCAGGATGCCGGTGCGGATGCTGTACCAAAACGCCTGGATACCGGTCTTGATCGGATCGGCCCGCGCGATGGCCGAGGCGGCAAACGAGGCCAGGCCCACAGGCGGGGTCACATCGGCCATCAGCCCGAAGTAAAACACGAACATATGGACCGCGACCAACGGAACCACCAGGCCCGATTGCGCACCGAGTTCGACCACCACCGGCGCCATCAGGGTCGACACCACGATGTAATTCGCGGTGGTGGGCATGCCCATGCCGAGAATCAGGCAGGCCACCGCAACCAGCGCCAGCATGCCCATCAAATTGCCGCCGGAGATGGCTTCGACCAGGTCGGTCATCACCAGACCCAGCCCGGTCAGCGTGACCGTACCGACGATGATGCCGGCGCAGGCGGTTGCGATGGCGATGCCGATCATGTTGCGCGCGCCCAGATGCAGTCCGTCGAGCAGGTCGGTCCACCCGCGCTTGAAGCGCGAAAGCGGATGCGCTTCCCCGCGGAAAAGGGCCATGAGGGGCTTCTGCGTCAACAAAATGACCATCAGTGAAATCGTCGCGTAGAAAGCCGACAAGCCCGGCGAAAGCTGTTCCACCATCAGCGCCCAGATCAGCAGCACGACCGGCAGGAGATAATGCAGTCCCGCAAGGATGGTCTCTTTCACCGGCGGCAGTTCCAGCATTTCGGCATTCGGATCGTCTATGACCAGGTCCGGCTCCATGGACACCAGCTTCACGATGGCCAAGTAGGCCGCCACAATGGCTATGACAATGACCCAGATGGCATCGCTGCCCATGACGCCCTTGATCCAGCCGAGCCCGTAGTACACCGCATTCGCGAGCAGGATGACACCGCACACGGTCATGCCGAAGCCTGCGATCCGACCGAGCGTGGACGCACCCGGCGCGCGCGGCAGGCCCTGTATGCCTGCCTTGCAGGCCTCGAGGTGCGCGATATAGAACAGCGCTATGTAGGACATCAATGCAGGCAAGGCGGCGTTCTTGATGATCTCGGTGTAGGGCACCCCGACGTACTCGGCCATCAGGAACGCGGCGGCGCCCATGACCGGCGGCATGATCTGTCCGTCTACGCCGGCAGCCGTCTCGATCGCCCCGGCCTTTTCCGGCGTGTAGCCGACGCGCTTCATCAGCGGGATGGTAAAGGTGCCGCAGGTCACCACGTTCGCGACCGAGGAGCCGGAAATCATCCCCATCAGCCCCGAGGACACCACGGCTGCCTTGGCCGGACCGCCGCGCAGATGACCGAGCAGCGAGTACGCAACCTTGATGAAATAGCCGCCCGCCCCGGCCTTTTCGAGCAAGGCACCGAACAGCACGAACAGGAAAATGTAGCTTGCGGAGACGCCCAAGGCGACGCCGAATACGCCCTCGGTCGACAGCCAGTAATGCGACGCCGCCTTCGACAGCGAGACGCTCTTGTGAGCGATCGCATCGGGCATGTACGGGCCGGCGAAGGCGTACACCAGCATCAGACAGGCAATGATCGCCATCGGCGGCCCGACCACCCGACGCGTGGCTTCCAGCAGCAGCAACACGCCCGCCACCGCGACCGCGATGTCGAGCAGCGTGGGTTGGCCGGAGCGCGTTGAGAGCTCCCTATAGAACAGAAAGATATATGCGGCGCAGAAAGCGGCGACTGCCGCCAGGATCCAGTCCAGGTAGGGAATCGCTGTGCGCGAAGAGCGCTTGGCGAACGGGAAGGCGAGATAAGCGAGGAACAGCCCCAGCGCCAGATGCAGCGAACGCATCTCCGTGGCGTTGAGCACGAAGATGCGCAGCACGAACGGCAGCGGCGAAGCATACCAGAGCTGTAACAGCGACCAGCTGAGGCAGACTGCGAACAGCAGCGTCTTGACCAGACCTGTCGGTTTGCGGCCACCGAGGTCGGCCTCCTGCACGAGCTGCTGTACATCCACCGGCGGCGGGCGCTGGATTGAAGCTGCCATGGTGTTCTCCTTGCCGCGCTAGCGCGCCCGCCGGCGCGTGGGACGGAAGTGTTGAATCGCCCCCGGCAAGGCCGGGGGCTCGCCTCGTGGCGTTACTTGATCCACCCTTTCTCGCGGTAGTAGCGTGCGGCGCCTTCATGCAGCGGCGCAGTCAGTCCATCGGCGATCATATGTTTCGGGTCGAGGTGTGCGAACGCGGGGTGCAGTTTCTTGAATTCGTCGAAGTTCTCGAACACCGCTTTGGTGAGTTCATAGACTACGTTCGCCGGAACCTTGCTCGAGGTCACCAAGGTGGCGAGCACGCCATAAGTATGGGTGTCCTGGGGATTGTTCGCATACATGCCGCCCGGGATGGTAGCGTAGCCAAAGTACGAATGTTCCTTGACCAGCTTGTCGATCACCGGGCCGGTGATCGACACCAGCTGTGCGCCGCAAGTCGTAGTCGGATCCTGGATATTGGCAGACGGATGACCGACGCCGTAGAAAAATGCGTCGATCTTGTTGTCGCACAGAGCCGCCCCATGCTCGTCGGCCTTAAGCTCGGATGCAAGCGCAAAGTCCGAGGTCTTCATGTGCATCGCCGCCAGTAGGTCCATCATCGCGGCGCGCGTTCCGGAGCCGGGATTGCCGATGTTGACGCGCTTGCCCTTGAGGTCGGCAAAGCTGTGGATGTTGGCGTCCTTGCGGGCCACCAGCGTGAACGGCTCAGGATGAACCGAGAACACCGCACGCATGTCCGAGAACGGCGTCTTGAACGAGCCGGCCCCCTTGTAGCCCTGGTACTGGACATCGGATTGCGCCATGCCGAAGTCGAGATCTCCGTCCTTGATGGCGTTGACGTTATAGGCCGAGCCGCCCGTGGACTCGACCGAGCAGCGCAGATGGGTCGTGGCCCGGTCCTTGTTCATCAGACGGCAAATTGCGCCGCCGACCGCATAATAGACGCCGGTGACGCCGCCGGTGCCTATGGTGATGAATTTCTGCTGCGCGAACGCCGCGGGTGCGGGTGAAAGCAAAGCGATGGCCAGCGCGATGCCGACCGATTTAAAGGGTATGCGCATGCCTGTCTCCTAGGGTACAAGGTTTGAGAAACCGGCAACAATCGCTTTGAAGCGACTGCCGCGGAGGTACGTCACTGGGATGAACCGGTACTAGAAACGTTTGTTACAGGCAGACGATACTAGCAATAAACGGAACATGTCAACCGGGGATGCCGATCTTTCAACGCTCGCGGCGCGAACGCCCCGACGCGGAGCGCCCTGCCTCAACCCTTGATCGAGCGGCGTTTGGGCGGCGGCTGAAGATAGGCGCCCGAATCGAACAAATGCTTCTCGGCGCGCACGATCCGGCGCACCGCTTCCCCGCCCGCGTCCGCCACCAGGATTTCGAGCAGCACCTCCGTTGCGGCGATGCCCGCGGCAACGGAGGGAAAGAACGATGGGCTATCGATCCCGAACAGCACCGGGTTCTCGCTCGCAAGCGCGAGCGGCGATGCGCTGCTGTCTGTCAGCGCCACAATGCGCGCGCCGACGGATTTGGCGGCCTCGATCACCGCCAGCGATTCTTTCGAGTAGGGCGCAAAACTGATGACCACCACGGCATGCTGCCGCTCGATGGCGCGCAATTGCATTTCCAGCCCGCCGCCTTGCCCATCGATCAGCTGAACTTCGTTGCGAAACAGGCGGTACCCGTACACGAGCGAAAGAGCAACGGGGAGGCTTGCGCGAAATCCCGCCACATGCACGGCCTTCGCACCGCGCAGTAATTTGGCCGCGCCGCGCAATGCATCGGCGCTTTTGGATTCGGTGACCTCCAGATTTCCCCGTAACGCGCCGAACATCTCCCCGATCAACGCCGCGTCCTGCACCCGTCCCATCAGCGTCTTGGCTCGCTGGCCGTAGCTTTCCGAGTGCAGGCCGAGGTCCGCCGCAATAGCGGTCTTCAATTGCGGCCAGCCCGCGTAGCCCAGTCGCTGCGCCAGCCTGACCAGAGTAGCCGGTTGCGCCCCCGCGCGCGCGGCCACGGCGCGCATCGATGCAACCACGACTTCGTTCGGATGGTCGACCACATACCGCGCCGCCGACTGAAGTATTGGACTCAGGCCGCCGAAACGCTGCAGGATCAATTTTTTCGTGTTCATCTAGACGCCCGCCTTGCAACGCCCGCAGTCTAGATGAATCAAATGTTTCCGGCAACGCTTGTTGCAGTGATGCGTTCGCAGCGATCGTTCACGTGTTATGCGAGCGCGCTTCCGCACGGGCGGTTTCGCAAGATAAGAGGGAGCACTCCGGGTCGCGTCACCACAGCCTGCGCGATCCAATGGCCCCGACCTCCGCGCCTCTTTCCGATGGAGCGAAATCCGTGATTGATGCGCTGACGCGGCGAGCGCAATCGCCCGGGAACCCCGGCGACCGGTCTCGATCGGAAATCTTCTATTTCTTGGTGGAATCCGCCGGTTTGGCCGCTTGCGCCGGGGTCGTGGCCGGCGCCTGCACGATCTCGATCTTTGCCTTGGCTTTCATATCGTCGAAAAGCTTTTTCAGGTCCTGATCTTGCAGCTGCCTGATCAATGCCGGCTTGACCTTTTCCAGCGATGGAACCGATACCGGGCGCGAGTCTTCCAGCTGGATCACGTGATAGCCGAATCGCGTCTTGACCGGCTCTTCGGTGAACTTGCCGTTGGCCAGCTTCGCAACCGCCGCGCCGAATTCCGGAACCATGCCACGCGGATCGAACCAACCCAATTCGCCGCCGTTGCCCTTGGTCGCAGTGTCCTTCGAGTCTTTCTGCGCCAGCTCGGCGAACGCTTTCGGGTTCTTGTTCAGCTTGGCAATAATGGCTTTGGCCTCGGCTTCCGTCCCGACCAGGATGTGGCGCGCCTTGTACTCCTTGCCGGTCGCCTCGGCTTTCATCTTGGCGTACGCGGCATTGAGCGCATCGTCGCTGATCGGATGGTTCTTGAAGTAGTTCTTGACGAACGCATCGATCAGGACCGATCGCTTCATCAGCGCGATTCGATCCAATACGTCAGGCGTCTTGTCCAGTCCCTCCTTGATCGCCGCCTCGGAAACGACGACCTGCATTGCCATACGATCAATGTACGCCTTGCGTATTTCGGGGTTGACTTCATGGCCCATGTCACTGCGCTGCTTGAGCATCAGGTCGACCATGCTTTCGCTGATGGGGATTCCGTTGACAGTAGCGGCCACCGCAGCTTTGGTCGGAGCCGTGCTTTGCACTGCATCTTTGGTTGGAGCCGCGCTTTGCACGGCATCTTTGG
>CAZRMO010000007.1:7608-48717 GCA_964601155.1 uncultured Enterobacteriaceae bacterium | reverse complement strand
GGAGCCGCGCTTTGCACGGCATCTTTGGAAGTACAAGCCGTCATGGTCAGCAAGCACAACGCGCTGCCGGCCAATACGATCCTGGATCTGATCAACATTTCTCGATTTCCCGGGTTAGGTGGGTGTGCTCGGACGAGCGGCAGGAGCAAGCTCTTTGCGTATGCGCATTTTAGCAGTTTTCGCTCTGGCCGCGTCCGGTATTACGCCCTGTTGCCCAGTACCATCATCGCACCGCGTTCCGCAATCATCAGCGTCGGCGAATTGGTGTTGCCCGAGGTGATCGCCGGCATTACCGACGCGTCGATGACACGCAAGCCTTCGATGCCGCGCACGCGCAACTGCGGATCGACTACTGCGCTTGGATCATCTGCGCGTCCCATTTTGCAGGTGCCGACCGGGTGAAAGATGGTGGTGCCTACGTCTCCCGCGGCCTTCACCAGTTCCTCGTCCGTCTGGAAAGTCGATCCCGGCAGAAATTCCTCCGGGGCGTACTTCTGCATGGTCTGGGTGCCAAGCACGATGCGGCGCGCCAGGCGCAGCGACTGAGCCGCGATTGCCTGGTCCTCCGGCGCGCTTAGATAGTTGAGCATGATTGCCGGATATGCACGCGGGTCCGGCGACTTGATGCGCACATAGCCGCGCGAGGCCGGCCGCAGGTTGCATACGCTCGCGGTGAACGCCGGGAACGCGTGCAGCGGGTCGCCGAATTTGTCCAGCGACAAAGGTTGCACATGAAACTCAAGATTGGGCGTGGGCTGCGCCGGGTCGCTCTTCAGGAACGCGCCGAGTTGGGACGGTGCCATGGTCAGGGGTCCGGTGCGATGCAGTGCGTATTCGAGCGCCATCTTCGCCTTGCCCCACCAGGAATTGGCCATGGTATTGAGCGTGAGCACGTTCTGCACCCGGAAGGCCATGCGCAACTGCAGATGGTCCTGCAGGTTCTCCCCCACCGGCAGATCGTGCGCCACCGCGATGCCGTGCCGCTGCAGCAGCGCGCCAGGACCGATGCCGGAGAGTTGCAGGATTTGCGGGCTGCCGATCGAACCAGAGGCGAGCAAGGTCTCGCGCCCGGCTGCGGCGAAAACTTCCTCGTTGCCGCGGAGGAATTCCACGCCGAGCACGCGCCGGCCGTCCAGACGCAGCTTTTTCACCTGCGCCCCCGTGATCACAGTAAGGTTGGGGCGTTGCATGGCCGGGCGCAAAAAGGCCTTCGAACTGTTCACGCGCACACCGCGACGCTGATTCACTTCGAATTTCGAGCTGCCCGCGTTGTCGCCACAGTTGAAATCCTCGACTTTGGCAATCCCGGCCTCGAGCGCTGCGTCACGAAAGGCATCGAGAATCTCCCAGGACAGGCGCTGGGACTCAACCCGCCACTCATGTCCGGCAGTTTCATCCAAAGTGCGCCCTCCGTGGAACTCGTCGGCGCCGCGCCAGTGGTCCTCGGACTTTTTGAATATTGGCAGCACGCCCTGCCACGACCAGCCGGGATCGCCAGTCCGACGCGCCCACTCGTCATAGTCGCGCTGCTGTCCGCGCAGGTAGAGCATCGCATTGATCGAGGAACTACCGCCCAGCACGCGGCCGCGCGCATAAAGGATCGAGCGACCGTTGAGGCCGGGGTCGGGCTCGGTTTTGTAGCACCAGTCGGTGCGCGGGTTGCCGATGCAATACAGGTATCCGACCGGGATGTGGATCCAGATCCAATCATCCTTGCCGCCGGCCTCGAGCAGCAGCACCGTGTTGTTCCGATCGGCTGACAGGCGGTTTGCGAGCAAGCAGCCCGCGGTGCCGCCGCCGACGATGACGTAGTCGAATGGACCTGTGGTTTTCATACTCATGATAAATGTCCCTTTGCCGCAACAAACGCTTATACAGGCCACATTCGGCCACCGTCCGTGCGCGCTGCCCCGTCGCGAGATGGCGGCTGGCTTGCTCCTCGTTCACGGCAACGCTGTGTGGCCGGCTGCACGACGACCAGCGCGCGACCCGATCGGCGGCGCTTGCGCAGCTCTATTTATAACAAATATTGAACTGCGCCGGGCCTGAATCGGCGATCGAGTCAGCGCGCTCACCTATCGGTGTCGACAATTTCGCAACGGCACGTCTGGGAAAACGAACCCATGGAGCAACGACAACGGCGCAGTGATATTTTCCCTGATCCGCTGCGCAAATGACGGAACGCGACATTGACTTTGTTACCCCGCAAGACTACATTTTTAGGGTATTCGCGATCGCGTTTTGGCAACGTCGCAAAGTGCATCATTGCTGCATCGGACCGAATTCCGAGCGCGCAAGGGGCAAGCCCCCCCACGCAGATGTAAGAGTCTCAACCAGGAAAGCGGCAAATGCATGCCTGACCAGGGCACAATTCGGATTCTGATCATAGACGACGATCTTGAATTTTCCGGGGTGCTGCGCATGCATCTCATAGCCGCAGGTTACGCGGCCGAGGTGGCTGAGGACGCCGTCGACGGAGGCAAGGCGCTGCTGGCGAACCCGCCTGCCCTGGTCTTGTGCGACATCGGCATGCCGCATTTGAATGGGCTGGAACTGCTGTCGCTGATGCAATCCGATCCGCGTACTGCGTCGATCCCTGTGGTGTTCATTTCCGGCCGCAGCGACAGCGAAACCCTAGCCCGTGCCGTCGAACTCGGCGCCGTGGATTACCTCACCAAACCGGTAACGCGCGAGCAACTGCTGCAAACGATCGAAGCATGCCTGCGCAAAGGTGGGCGCAAAGCGGCGCTGCCGAATTACGGCTTTCCGCCTGTTGTCTGAGCGGCCGTTTCAGAAGCGCTGAAACCTCTCCGGGATTGGGGCGGCATGCGTCGCGGAAGTCGACTGCGTCCGCCAAGCAGCTAGACAAGTCCAGTTCCTCTGGTTACCCTCTGCATTCCGCCATTGCGCTTGCGAAAAGCCTCCCATGTTCCACCATATCCTGGTACCGACCGACGGCGCGGACTTTTCCAACAGGGCGGTGGCGACCGCCGCGCGCCTGGCACAGTCCCTGAACGCGAGACTTCTGGTGCTGCATGTGCGATCCCCCATAGACTCGCCACACCATGTCGAGGGCGGCGCGCTAAGCAAGCTGGGCGGAAAAGTGGTGATGCAGGAAATCGAAGACGAAGAGCGCCAGCTGCTCGATGCCGCCTTGGAGATTGCCGCAGACGGTGGCGTGACCGCGGAGAAGGCATTCGTCGCCGGCTACTCGCCCTACGATGCGATCATCCGAATCGCCCGCGAGCAGCAATGCGATTTGATCGTGATGGCATCGCACGGCCGCGGCGGAATCTCCAGCCTGCTGCTCGGCAGCGAGACGCAGAAAGTGCTGGCCCACACCGCGATTCCGGTGCTGATCGTTAGGTGAGGGACTCAGCCGGCGCCTGTCCGCCAACGACACCAGGCTAGGCCCGGCGCTTGCGTGCCAGTACGCCCATCAGCGCCGACATGCCGGCGTGTCCTTTGCCTTCATCGACGTGTTCGTCATAGCAGCGCAATTCGAGGATTTCCATGTCGCTCAAGGCATCGCGGATCATTGCTTCCGTATAGAGGTGGTCGAACTCGGGCGGACCTCCGGTGCCATGCTGCAGCTGCTCCGTACGGTAGCCTTGCAGGATGAGCAGCCCACCCGGTTTCAGCGTCTGCTTGATCAATGGGAACAATTTCTCGCGCATGGCCGGCGACGCATACTGTATGAAAATCGCCGCGACCAGGTCATAGGTCGAGGGCGCCCAGTTCCACGCAAACGTCTCCGATACATTGAAGCCGACGCGCACTCCGCGGCTCAACGCGAGGTGCTCGGCCTTCGCCACGGCCGTGGGAGAAAAGTCGAAGGCATCCACGCGCAAGCCCTGTTCGGCCAGCCAGACGCTATTGCGTCCTTCGCCGTCAGCGATCGACAGCGCACGGCTCCCCTTGACGAGCAGCCCTGCTTTGGAGGCCAAATAGGCATTCGGGCGTTCGCCGAACAGATATTCTCCCACGCTGAACCGCGCTTCCCAGCGAATCAGTGCGTGATCATGAGATTGCGATTTGCGCGAAACCTCTTTTTCCTGCGTCATCGATACCACTCCCTTTCATTGCTATAAAAATTGCGAAAACTTGGGCTGCCCATGGGGCGATACCTGCTCTGCTGAAAGTAAAACCGGAAAGCATTTTTCCGGATGCTCAAATTGTAATCGCCCGCGTCGGCCTGGCATTTTTCAGAAGCATGAAAAATTTTCCGCAGCAAGAATCCACAGGCTTATCCACAGAATCTGTGGGTAATTTTCCTCGCTGCAAAACGCAGTGGCCGGAAGCAGCTGCATGCTTGCTGCACTGCAAGCAGCTGCATACGCGCGATCTTCCTTGCCTTTCACTTCTTCGCGTGCGCCTGTATCCATGCGCTCGCGCGCCGCTTGGCCTCCGCGATCTGCTCAGGCGTCATCAGGCCCTCCACCAGCCTGATGCTTCGCCCGGCTCTGTCTTCGCCGTTGAAGGCCGCGATGCTCCACCATTTGTACGCCGCGACGTAGTCGATTGCAACGCCTTGTCCCCCCGCTTCGTAGATGCGACCGAGGCTATACTGCGCCATTGAATCGCCCTGTTCCGCCGCCTTCGTGTACCAATACAGTGCCTGCTTGTAATCCTGCGCCACGCCTTGCCCGGTCTCGTACATCAGGCCCAGGGCGGTTTGCGCCCAGATGTGCCCCTGTTCTGCTGCTTTCCGGTACCAGGACGCGGCTTGGGCGTAATCCTGCGCCACACCCTGCCCGGTCTGATACATCCTGCCGAGGTTGTATTGCGCTTCACGCTTCCCCTGCTCTGCCGCTTTCCGGTACCAGTACACGGCTTGATCATTGTCTTGCGCAACGCCCTGCCCTCGTTCATACAGAGACCCCAGGTTGGTCTGCGCTGCCGCGTTTCCTTGTTGCGCCGCCTGCCGGTCCCAATACGCCGCCTTCGGATAGTTCACCGCGGTGCCCTGCCCGTTCTCGTACATGATGCCCAGAGTGGCTTGCGCCGCCGCATTGCCTCGCTCCGCCGCTTTCTGCCAGACCTCCATCGCCTTGTGGTAATTTCCGCTCTCGTACGCTCTCAAACCATTCTCAAAATCTCCGGCCAAGGCAGGCGTGATCGCGAAAGTCAAAGCAATTCCGATTGCTGCTAATACGCGCATCTAGGGCTCCTTAGTTCGGGTTTCGATGTGCGCGGATACCTGCTCTCGCGCTCCGTGCGCCAATACGCCAGGTTCACGGTGTTCCGACTCCGGCGCAGGCGTCCGTCGCGCCGCGCCAGCCCGGGGGCATCCCGGCGGCCGCGCTCAGCATACCCAGGGAACCCGCCTCGTATCCGTCCACTGCGAAGACCATGGTCTCGTCCGCGGCCTGCAGCGCAGCTATGTAGAGCAGTGGCAAATAATGCTCGGGCGTCGGCACCGACAGGTGCGCGTCCTCGCCCATTTGTTCGAAATCGATCAGCAACTGGTGCCTGCCCGAGTCGAGGGCGGCGCGGACCTGCTCATTGAAGCGCTTCGACCAATCGTAGGCGGTAGCGCCCTCGCTGCACCGCATCAAGTTGTGCACCACGTTCCCACTGCCGACGATGAGCACACTCTCATCGCGCAGCGGCGCGAGTTGCTTGCCCAGATCATAATGAAAACGCGCCGGCTTGGTCCCGTCCATACTCAACTGCGCCACGGGAATGTCGGCATCCGGAAAAGCGTGCGCCAATACCGACCAGGTGCCGTGGTCCAGACCCCAGGACTGGTCAAGTTGCACCTCGAGCGGCGCAAGCAGTTCGCACACGCGCGCGGCCAGCCCCGGATCGCCCGGCGCCGGATATTGGATATCGAACAAGGCCTGCGGAAAACCGCCGAAGTCGTGGATCGTTCGCGGTTTGGACATCGCCGTCACCGCGATACCGCGCGTGAACCAATGCGCAGAGATCGCCAGAATCGCCTTCGGCCTGGGCACGCCCGCACCAAGCTTGCGCCAGGCTTCAGTGTAACGGTTGCTGGCGAGCGTGTTCATCGGGCTGCCGTGGCCGAAGAAGATGACCGGCATGCGCGCTCTGTTTGCGTTGCTCATCCTGACTGCCTTTCTAATCGAATATCACAGGGTCGCAGGCGGCGATTACGCAGCAAATTTCTTTACCGCCTTCTCGTCCCAAAGGATCCCGGTACCCGCCGTCTCGGGGATCACGACATGGCTGCGCTTCACCGCCAGCGGTTCGGCCAGGATCGGTTCGGCCCAGTCCACGTATTCCAGCCAGTGGCAGGTTGGCGTAAGCGCGAGCAGATGGCAACTCAACTCCGGGAACAGATGCGATGACATCTCCATGCCCGCGGCCTGCGCCAGCGCCGCGGCACGCATCCAGCCCGTGACCCCGCCGATGCGCTGCGCGTCCGGCATGACGTAGTCGCATGCGCCCGCCGCCAGCGCCTGCGCCATCTGTTCCGGCCCCATGAAGTTCTCGCCGATCTGCACCGGCGTCTCGAGCGCGTCGGCGATGCGGCCGTTCCCACCGAAATCGTCGGCGCGCGTCGGTTCCTCGATCCAGTGCAAACCGCCCTCGTCGTCGAGCATATGCCCGCGCCGGATCGCCTCGTTCACGCTGAGCGCCTGGTTGAAGTCGCACATCAGCGTGATCGCAGGTCCAACGGCTTTTTTCACCGCGCGCAGCGCGGCGAGATCGTCCTGCGCCTCGGGCCGCCCCAGGCGCAGCTTGACCGCGGAAAAGCCCTCCTTCACCAACGCGTCGGCCTCACGCGCGAGCTGCTTCAGCGGCATGATGCCCAGACCCTTGGAATTGTAAGCGCGTATCGGGCGCGGCGCGCCGCCAAGCAGTTTGCATAGCGGCTGGGCCAGCGATTGGGCATACGCATCCCAGGCTGCCATGTCGATGCCGGCCAGTGCGAACAGTACGATATTGTGGACTCCGAGCAAGGCATAATTTCGGCGCAGTTTGCGCTCGATCTCGAACGGCGCCACGGCGTCGCCGGCGAGCATCTCGCCCATCGCCTCGACCAGCGCGACGATCGGACGCAGATTCTGCCGGCCAATCGCGAACAGGTAGCTGCGTCCGGTGATACCTGCCGTGGTTTCCAGGTCAATCAGCACCAGCGGAGCCATGCTCACCGCGCCGCTGCTGGTCTGCAGCGGCAATTTCATCGGCACCACCACCGGCCGCACGCGCAGCTGGCGTACGTTCAGTTTCGAGTCTTTCACTATTGCTTCCTTGCGAGCCATACTTTGGCAAAGTCGGCATTATCGCATCGACAGACCCTAGAGCTTGCGCGCATGGATGTCCCCGGTCGCGAGGCTAATTTCGCGGAGGAAACGCATTTCACCACTTGAATTCGCTCAGGCGCCTCGTTTGCGGCGCCAGCGGATTCGCTTCAAGGCGCACTCACATTCGGCATCATCCAAGATCTCCCGCATCGGGCGGTTCGTGCTATACATAAGCAGCCGGCACGAGCACAGGCATTGTAGAAGATAAGCGCGGTTTTCTCCTAGCTGCAGCAATACTGCGGAAACGACCTGGCAAGCTTGACACCATGATGAATCCCACTACCACAGCCCCTTTGCAAAGCGAAATAGCTCGCGCGATCTCCCGCGAGGAAATGGCGGCTCTGCCGCTCCGGCGTTATGAGGGTGACGTTTGCATGGTGGCTACCATGGCGGACTTGGAGCGCGCGCTGGCGGATCTGCGGCAGGATGGCGTAGTCGGTTTCGATACCGAGACGCGGCCAGCGTTCAGAAAAGGCGAAGCCTATCTGCCCTGCCTGGTCCAGGCGGCCACCGCGCACTGCGTGTATTTGTTCCAGTTGCGCCAAACGCAGGTTTTCCCTGTCCTCGCCGAAGTGCTGGAGGAAACGCGGGTGGTCAAGGTCGGCGTGGCGGTCGCGAACGATTTGCGCTCGCTCAAGCTGCTGTTTCCGTTCGCGGAGAAGAATGTAGTCGATCTGGGCATCGTTGCCCGGCGCCACCGCCTGAACCAGACCGGCTTGCGCAACCTCGCCGGAATCTTCCTCGGACTGCGCGTTCCCAAAGGTGCGCGCACGTCGAACTGGGCAGCGCCGCACCTGTCTGCGGCACAAATTACTTACGCCGCGACGGATGCCTGGATCTGCCGCGAATTGTTCCTGCAGTTCCGGACCCGGGGACTGCTGCAAGCGCAGCGGCCCACCCCGGCCCAGGGTCCCGGCGCAGCCCCGGCAGGCGCGCGCGCAGACTGAGGCCAACTCCGCTGCGAACCCTTAGGACAGGCTATTTTCTGTTATAATTCAACGTCATTTCGGTCTACGCAAGCGAGAAGGAAACTACAGATGAATGTCATTTGGCGTTTTTACATGGATGGTGGCCAACGCTGGAATTGGCAACAGATCGGCGCAGGCCAGGCCGTGGTGGCGGAATCATCCAAGGGTTACGCCAATTACGAAGCCTGCCTGGCCAATGCAAAAGATCGCGGTTACGTGTTTCTGCCGGCCCAGTGCAAACGGGCGCCGGGGCGCTAGGCCGTGGAAAACGGCTACGGTTTCGGCAAATCCGTCGATCTGAGCTTCGATCAGGCGCTGGCCAAGGTCACCGCGGAATTGCAAAAAGAGGGCTTCGGCGTGTTGACCGAGATCGACGTCGCCGCCACTATGAAGAAAAAGCTCGATTACACCATTCCCCCCTACCGCATTTTGGGCGCCTGCAACCCTGCATATGCCAAGCGCGCCCTCACGGCGGAACCCAGTATCGGCCTGCTCCTGCCCTGTAACGTCGTCGTGCGCCAGGACGCAACCGGCACGGTACAGGTGGAATTCCTGGACCCTGGAATGATGGGGCAGATGACCGACAATCCCGATGTCGCTCCGGTCGGCATCGAAGTGCGCGAAAAGCTGCAACGGGTGATGCGCGCGCTCTGAGCGGCGACGGAGTGCCGTGCGGCGTCATGGCCGCGATCATCGCTGGCGAGTTCAGCATGCTCCGGTACACTCTCCGTGCGCCGCTGTAGCGCCTTACCGACCCGCAGGTCGGCTTAAAAACCGCATTTGCAGTCTCGACGCGGAGACCCCGTCTGGCATCAGAAGCGGACCGAAAAAAGATGCGTCAACCTGCGCCTGAATACCACGCGCTGCGCTCACGCGGGCCAGCACGCCGCGCTCGCGCGGGCCACCATAGCATCTAGCCGGCCAGGCGAACCACCACGTACATAAAAGCCGCACCCAGACAAGTAAGCGCGATGAGGCTGCCGGCAATCGCCGGCCGGTTCTGGGAATGCGCCTCGGGCAGGATGTCGGAAGTCCCGATGTACAGGAGAAACCCGGCAAAGAAGGCAAGATAGAGTATCAGCATGGCCGCAGGAACGCGAAACAACAACGTGGAGGCCGCCCCCAGAACCGGCGCCAGCGCATCCAGCACTAGCATTCCGAACGAACGCAGCGTCGTGTTGCGATGAACGAGCATCAAGCTCACGGTGTTGAGGCCGTCACAAAAGTCGTGCGCAATGACCGCAATGGCTACGATGACCCCGACACCGCTGGAAACCTGAAACGCCATACCGATGCCGACGCCGTCCATAAAACTGTGCCCGACCAGCGCCAGGGCTGAGAGGACACCTACCCGGGGATGATGGTGCGTGGCGTAATCAGACTCGTGTACATGATGGACCAAGACGAACTTCTCGATACTGTGAAACAGAAGATAGCCGACCACGAGCGCAACCATCGCTTCACTGACGTCAGTCCCCTGTTCGCGTGCCAGCGCAAATATCTCAGGCAGAATGTCAAAGCTCACGACGCCCAGGAGCACGCCGGCGGTAAAGCTCAGAATGAAGTGCAAGCGATCGCGGAATTTGAGCGCAAACAGTCCGCCGGCAAAAGTCGAGACGGACGTCGCAAGCGTAAGCAATATGACGGTCATAGATGCCTTACAGGCCGATGCTGCGGCGGGCAATGGGGAATTGCCCGAAGGAAGCGTGCGGGGATTTGTCCCCGACGCTGTAACAGCGGGGTAGGCGGGCACATCCTAAGCGCAACATGATTTTCGCGCGGCCAGGCTGCTACGAGCGGGTTCCATGGTAATCAAGATCTTGTGGAACCTATCGTAACACCTGGAAAAGATGGGGTGGCTGATGGGGCTCGAACCCACGACAACCGGAATCACAATCCGGGACT
Organism: uncultured Enterobacteriaceae bacterium; assembly: GCA_964601155.1. Lineage (GTDB taxonomy): Bacteria > Pseudomonadota > Gammaproteobacteria > Burkholderiales > SG8-39 > 2-12-FULL-64-23. The sequence continues at coordinate 38,570 of CAZRMO010000007.1, read as the reverse complement.
CTACCAACTGAGCTACAGCCACCATTGAACAACGATTCTGGCGTGCCCGGCGGGGATCGAACCCACAACCCCCAGCTTAGAAGGCTGGTGCTCTATCCGATTGAGCTACGGGCACTCCCATCGGCGGGTCACGCAAATACGCCCCCGCACCAAGCGTAGCGGCGGGCGGTTAGCTGGTCGGGGTGGAGAGATTTGAACTCCCGACATCCTGGTCCCAAACCAGGCGCGCTACCAGGCTGCGCTACACCCCGAGCGGTCGCGTATGATACTCTGCCCCACCCTGGCGGTCAACGCAGAACGCTGTGGCGGATTGTCGGAAAAGGTAATAAACTTGCCCGCCGCTTGGATTTCTGATATTAAAGCGCCTTCGTTTTTTGAACTGAGAGTAGTTTGATATGGCTGCAGAACAACTATTACGCCCAAAGTCCTTCGCGCCCTATGCCCCGAAAAAGGGTGAGGAGTACATGAACAAGAAGCAACTCGCGCATTTCCGCGGTATTCTGGAATCGATCAAGGTGGAACTGTCGCAGGATATCGATCGCACCGTGCATACGATGCAGGACGAAGCTACGGTGTTTGCCGACCCCAATGACCGCGCCAGCCAGGAATCCGACATGGCGCTGGAGTTGCGCAATCGCGACCGCGAACGAAAACTAATCAAGAAGATCGAGGAGACGATCGCGAAGATCGACAGCCAGGACTACGGCTATTGCGAGAGTTGCGGCGTCGAAATCGGCTTGAAGCGCCTCGAAGCGCGCCCCACGGCGACCTTGTGCATAGACTGTAAGACCCTGGATGAAGTAAGAGAGAAACAACTGGCCAAGTAGGCCTTTGTTTCTTGGTGAAGACTAAGCTGCCGCACGGCGCTGGCTTAGGTCGGGACTAAAAGCAAAAGACGGCGGCTCGATGCCGCCGTTCTTTTTCCTGCCGAACTGGCAGGCTGTAGTTCGATCCAGGCTGCAACAAAAAAAGGACGCCGCAGCGTCCTTTTTTACTTTCCGCAAACCTGCTGTCAACTCGGCTGCGCCGCTCCAGGTTGCTGCGCCTCCGCCTCCACCGCCTTCATCGACAGGCGCAGCCGGCCCTTGTCGTCCGCTTCCAGCACCTTGACCTTGACCAGCTGGCCTTCTTTGAGGTGGTCGGCGACGCTCGCGACGCGCTGCTGGCTGATCTGCGAGATATGCAACAACCCGTCCTTGCCCGGCAGCACGCTGACGATAGCGCCGAAATCGAGCAGCTTCAGGACCGTGCCGTCATAGACCTTTCCCACCTCCACGTCGGCCGTAATCGCCTCGATACGCTTGCGTGCAAGCTCCCCGCCCTCGGAGCTGATGCAGGCGATGCTTACGGTACCATCGTCTTCGATATCGATTGTCGTGCCGGTTTCCTCGGTGAGCGCGCGGATTACCGCGCCGCCCTTGCCGATCACGTCACGGATTTTGTCCGGATTGATCTTGATCTTGATAATGCGCGGCGCGAAAGTGGAGATGTCCGAACGCGAGGACGGCAGCACCTCCGCCATCTTCCCGAGTATATGCATGCGCCCCTCGCGCGCCTGCGACAACGCGACTTGCATGATTTCCTTGGTGATACCCTCGATCTTGATGTCCATCTGCAGCGCGGTGACGCCGTTCTCGGTGCCCGCCACTTTGAAGTCCATGTCTCCCAGGTGGTCTTCATCGCCAAGAATGTCGGTGAGCACGGCGAAGCGCTGGCCCTCCTTGATCAAGCCCATGGCGATGCCGGCCACGTGCGCCTTCATCGGCACACCCGCATCCATCAACGCCAGACTACCGCCGCACACCGAGGCCATCGAGCTGGAACCGTTGGATTCCGTGATCTCCGATACCACGCGCATGCTGTAGCCGAACTCCTCCACCGGCGGCAGTGTCGCCAGCAGCGCGCGCTTGGCCAGGCGTCCGTGGCCGATCTCGCGCCGCTTGGGCGTGCCTACGCGGCCGGTTTCGCCGGTAGCGTACGGGGGGAAATTGTAGTGGAGCATGAAGCGCTCCTTGTACTCTCCCATCAGGGCATCGATAATCTGCGAGTCGCGCGCCGTTCCCAAGGTCGCGACTACGATGGCCTGGGTTTCGCCGCGGGTAAACAGCGCCGAACCGTGGGTGCGCGGCAACACGCCGAGCCGGATGGTGATCGGGCGTACGGTGCGCGTGTCGCGACCGTCGATACGCGGTTCGCCGTCCAGAATCTGGTTGCGCACGATTTTTGATTCCAGTGCAAAGCAGATTTCCTTTGCAGCATTCGCATCCGGGCCGCCTTCGCTGCCGACACCGATCTCCGTGAACACGCGCGTCCAGAGCGCATCGATGGCCGCAGAGCGTGCCTGCTTTTCCTTGATCGCGAACGCTGCGCGCAGCTCGGCCTCGGCCAGCGAAGCGACGCGTGCGATAAGGGTTTCGTCCTTTGCCGGCGGCTGCCAGTCCCACATTGGCTTTGCGGCAGCATCGGCGAGTTCGTTGATCGCCTGAATCGCGGCCTGCATATGCTGGTGACCAAACATCACCGAGCCGAGCATCACCTCCTCCGACAATTCATGCGCTTCCGACTCAACCATCAACACGGCGTGTTCGGTACCGGCCACCACCAGGTTAAGCTTCGAGTCTTTCAGCTCGGTGGCGGTCGGATTGAGGATGTACTGGCCGTTGGCGTATCCGACACGCGCGGCGCCGATCGGACCGTTGAACGGTATCCCGGACAGCGTCAACGCCGCCGAAACACCGATCAGCGCCGCAATGTCGGGGTCGACCTCGGGATTCACCGACATGACTGTGGCCACCACCTGGACTTCATTGTAGAAGCCATCGGGGAACAGCGGGCGAATGGGACGATCGATCAGGCGTGATGTGAGGACCTCCTTCTCAGAAGGCCTGCCCTCGCGCTTGAAAAATCCGCCTGGGATCTTGCCTGCGGCATAGGTCTTTTCAATGTAGTCAACGGTGAGCGGAAAAAAGTCCTGCCCGGACCTGGCGTGCTTGGAGCCCACCACACTGCACAACACCACGGTATCGTCCATGCTAACGAGGACGGCGCCACCGGCTTGGCGCGCAATTTCGCCGGTTTCCAGGGTGACCTGATGGGCGCCGTAGGTAAAAGTTTTTTTGATCGGATTCAAGGTAGTGTCCTTTGCAAGGGGGCGCGCTACGCGCCTGCGGTCAGATGAGGATACGAGCTGCTTCTGCAACGGGAAGTGCGCCCGCGTAAAAAACAAAACGCCCGTCGTGCGACGGGCGTCGAGCTTACTTGCGCAGGCCCAACCGTTCGATCAGGCTGCGGTAGCTATCCGCATTCTTGCGCTTCAGGTAGTCCAGCAGCTTGCGCCGCTGGCTGACCATTCTCAGCAAGCCGCGGCGGGAATGATGGTCTTTAACATGGGCCTTGAAATGGCCGGTGAGCTCGTTGATTCGCGTCGTCAGCAGAGCGACCTGGACTTCCGGCGAACCGGTGTCGCCCTTGGCGCGCTGGTAATCGTTCATGATTTGCGCTTTATGCGCAGTGGTAAATGGCATTCCGATACTCTCCTGGGTCTAGTCTTCGTGGCTCGTCGTCGCTACAGCAAAGGGGCGGATTTTACACTGAAAACGGGTGGTTTTTCAAGGGTTTTCCGCAATCTGTTTGATCTGTGCACAGCGCCAAACGGGTTTAAACCTGGGCGATTACGCGCTTGGGCGAAATCGCCCCCTCTATGTGAGCCTCACCCACGCCCAGCAGGGCGCCGTCGCTGCCGTAGACGCGCACACGCGCCTGCGCCGGCCCGTCCCAGGGCAACGCCTGCCCGCGCAGGAACCGCAGCTGCTGCGCCGGTTCCAGGCGCACCTCGGGCAGGTCCTGCAGCAAGGCATCCACCGGCAATAAACTGGCATCGCGTTCGACTGCCGACATCGCCTCCAAGCTTTCCAGGGTATGCGCGCAGTCCAGGCCAAAGCGCCCAACTGCGGTGCGTCGCAGGGCGACGAGATGTCCACCGCAACCGAGCATCTCGCCCAGATCGTGGGCGATCGATCGGATATATGTGCCTTTGCTGCAGGTCACCGACAGGGCGAGCCGATCGCCATTGAACCATTGCAGGTCTAAGGCATGTATCCTGACCCGGCGCGGCGCGCGCTCGATGTCGATGCCGGCACGGGCGTAGGCATAGAGCGGCTTGCCCGCATGTTTCAGCGCCGAATAAAGCGGCGGCGTTTGCAGGATGTCGCCGCAGAAATTGAGCAGGGCCGCGGCGAGTTGCTCCTCCGTGACGTTTACCGCGCGCGTGGCGATCACCTCGCCTTCGGCATCCGCGGTGGCGGTGCTGACGCCAAGCATGATCTCCGCCGAATAGGTCTTGTCGGCCTCGAGCAGGTCGGAAGAAAACTTGGTGGCCTCGCCGAATAGTATCGGCAACAGCCCGGTAGCAAGCGGATCGAGCGTGCCGGCGTGCCCGGCCTTGGCCGCCTGGTACAGGCGCTTTGCCTGCTGCAGGGCCGCATTGGAGCTCGCGCCCGGCGCCTTGTCCAGCATCAGCACGCCGTTCAGCGGGCGCTTTACCCGGGGCGAAGGCATTGGTCTCGTATGAGTCAAAAGTTTATAGAACTGGCGAAGATTTCAATAAATGGTGACCGCGTATCCGCGGGGAGATTTACTCCCTAGTCCCCTTGTGGAGACTAGGGGGTGTACCCCACCTTTGTCCTTGAGTAATAGGCTTTCCCCGGCCGGAGACATTTCGATTGCGTCCGGCTGACCCTTGTTACGAGTGAGGTTCCTTGCTGTCGGCAACGGCCTCGTCGATCAGCCGAGACAATTCGAAACCACGCTCAACCGAGGCGTCGTAGATGAAATGCAGTTGCGGTATGGAATGGAGCTTGATGCGGCGCGCAATCTGACTGCGCAGGAATCCGCCGGCCTGCTTCAGACCCGCTTCGGTATCGGCACGCTGCGCGGCATCGCCCATCAGCGTGTAAAACACTTTGGCGTGGGAATAATCGGCCGTCACTTCGACGCCTGTCAGCGTAATCATGGCGACCCGCGGGTCTTTCAGCTCGGTGCGTATGATCTCCGCCAGTTCGCGCTGGATCTGGTCGGCGACACGCAGACTGCGGGCAGGACCTTTAGGCATAGTGCAACCTCATGCGCTGGTGGGGAGGCATCTGAGCACCGATGCGCGTAAGCCGGGACGCCACGCCCGCCTTACAGCGTCCTCGCGACTTCCAGCACCTCGTACGCTTCGACTTGGTCGCCTTCCTTGATGTCGTTGAAGTTCTTCAGCGACAGACCACACTCAAATCCCGCCTTCACTTCGCGCACGTCGTCCTTGAAGCGTTTGAGGGTATCGAGCTCGCCATCGAACAGCACCACGTGGTCGCGCAGCAGGCGCACGCGTGCACCACGCTTGATCAGGCCTTCCAGCACCATGCAGCCGGCGACGGTGCCAACCTTGGATATCTTGTAGATCTGGCGAATCTCCACCAAACCGAGAATGTTTTCCTTTTTTTCCGGCGCGAGCATACCGGAAAGCGCCGCTTTCACCTCGTCCACCGCGTCGTAGATGATGTTGTAGTAGCGGATGTCAACGCCCTGCGACTCGGCCAGCCTTCTGGCGGCAACGTCGGCGCGTGTGTTAAATCCGATGACCACCGACTTGGACGCGAGCGCAAGGTTGATATCGGACTCGGTAATGGCGCCGACCCCGCTATGCACAACGCTCACCTTGACCTCTTCGTTGGACAGGCGCGACAGCGCGTGCGTCAGCGCCTCACGCGAGCCCTGCACGTCGGCCTTGATCAGCAGCGGCAGGGTCTTGACCCCGCCCTCGCCCATCTGCTCGAACATGTTCTCGAGCTTTGCCGCCTGCTGTTTCGCCAGCTTGACCTCACGGAACTTGCCCTGGCGGAACAAGGCGATTTCGCGCGCCTTGCGCTCGTCTGCCAGCGCCACCGCCTCTTCCCCGGCCAGTGGCACGTCGGACAGGCCTTGAATCTCCACCGGGATGGACGGCCCTGCCTGCTCCACCGGCTGGCCGGTTTCGTCAAGCATCGCACGCACGCGGCCGAACACCGAACCTGCCAGCAGCACGTCGCCGCGATGCAGAGTGCCCGATTGCACTAGGATAGTCGCGACCGGCCCCTTGCCCTTGTCCAAGCGCGCTTCGATCACCAAGCCTTTGGCCGGCGCTTCCACCGGTGCCTTCAGCTCCAATACCTCGGCCTGCAGCAGCACCTGCTCGAGCAGATTGTCTATGCCGTCTCCGGTCTTAGCCGACACAGGCACGAAAGGCGACTCGCCGCCGTATTCCTCGGGCACCACGTTTTGCGCCACCAACTCCTGTTTGACGCGCTCAAGGTTGGCGTCGGGCTTGTCGATCTTGTTGATCGCCACCACCAGCGGCACATTGGCCGCCCTGGCGTGCACAATCGCCTCTATCGTCTGCGGCATCACACCGTCATCCGCCGCAACTACCAAGATGACAATATCGGTGGCCTGGGCGCCGCGCGCGCGCATCGCGGTGAACGCCTCGTGGCCAGGTGTGTCCAGAAACGTCACCATCCCGCGCGGCGTCTGCACATGATACGCGCCGATATGCTGGGTTATGCCGCCGGCTTCGCCCGAGGCGACGCGCGTGCGGCGGATATGGTCCAGCAGCGAGGTCTTGCCGTGATCGACGTGGCCCATCACCGTCACAACCGGCGCGCGCGCATGCAACTCATGCGCGGCCTCGTGCCCCAGCAGCTGCTCGGTAAGGAAGGTGTCGGGTTCGTCCAGTCGCGCCGCTTTGGCGATGTGTCCCATGTCCTCGACCACGATCATGGCGGTCTCCTGGTCCAGCACCTGGTTGATGGTGACCATGCTGCCCAGTTTCATCAGGGTCTTTATGACCGCGGCCGCCTTGACCGACATCTTGTGCGCGAGATCAGCGACGGAGATGGTTTCCGGGACCATGACTTCACGCACCACAGGCTCGGTCGGCGCCGCAAAGCCCTGCACCGACTCGACCGCGGCCGCCGGCTTGTGACGCGCTCCCTTGGGCGTGTGCCAGCCCGAGGCGCCGCCCACGTCGCCGCGGGTCTTGATCGTGCGCCGCTTGGCGGCTTCGTCCTTCCAGATGGTCGTCGTTTTCTTCTTTGGGGCTTTCTTGTCGCCCTTGGCGGCTTCGTCGACCTTGGGCTTGTGCAGGGTGCCTTCTTTGGCCGGCGCCGGCTCGGCGCCGGGTTTGGCCAGCACCTCCTGCGCCCGTTTCTCTTCGGCTTCACGCGCTTCCGCGACTTTCTTTTCGCGCTCCTGCTTCTCGCGCAATTCCTCCGACTGCCGCGCCATCAGCTCAGCCTGGCGTTTTTGCTCTTGCTCGCGCAGCTCCATTTGCTGTGCGTCCACTACCGGCTGCCGGGGGGCAGCTTTCTTTTCCTCGACGGGGGCGGCGACGGGGGCGGCGACGGGAACGACGACTTCCGGCGGCGTCTCGGCGACCGCGTCGCGTTTGACGAACACGCGCTTTTTCTTGACCTCGACCTGGATGGTGCGCGACTTGCCTGTCGAATCCGATTTCTTGATCTCGGAGGTCTGCTTGCGCGTAAGCGTGATCTTGCTCTTCGCTTCGGTGGCGCCGTGCGCTTTGCGCAGGTATTCGAGCAGCCTGGTCTTGTCCTGCTCGCTCAGCGTGTCCTCGGCCTGTTGCTTGTGCACGCCCGCGGCCTTGAGTTGCTCGAGCAGCACCGAAGGCTGGACTCTAAGCTCCCCGGCGAATTGTGTAACGCTAGTCTGCGCCATACCTGTCCCCTACTTCCCTTCCTCTTCCGCGAACCAATGCTCGCGCGCCTTCATGATCAGCGCCTTAGCGCGCTCAGTGTCCATGGCGCAGATCTCGGTCAGGTCGTCCGTGGCCAGATCCGCCAGGTCGTCGCGGGTCCTGACACCGGATTCGGCGAGTTTGGCCGCGATATGGCTGTCCATGCCTTCCAAAGCCAGCAAATCCGGATCTACGCCCTCGACCTTCTCCTCGCTCGCAATTTCCTGCACCAGCAGGGCGTTGCGCGCGCGGCTCCTGAGTTCGTTGACCGTGTTCTCGTCGAAAGACTCTATTTCCAGCATTTCGTTGATCGGCACGTAGGCGACCTCTTCCAGCGAAGAGAATCCTTCCTGGACCAGGATGTCCGCCACTTCCTCGTCGACGTCGAGCTTTTCTATGAATACCGAGCGGATGCCGGCGCTCTCTTCCTGCTGCTTCTTCGCCGATTCTTCTTCGCTCATCAGGTTGATGGTCCAGCCGGTGAGTTCGGAGGCAAGGCGCACGTTTTGCCCACTCCTGCCGATGGCGATGGCCAGATTGGCCTCGTCCACCACCACGTCCATGCTGTGCTTCTCTTCGTCGACCAGGATGCTGGATACGTCGGCGGGAGCCAGCGCGCCGATGACAAATTGCGCTGGATCGGCTGACCAGAGCACAATATCGACGCGTTCGCCGCCGAGTTCGCCCGTAACCGCCTGCACGCGCGAACCGCGCATGCCGACGCAGGTGCCGATGGGATCGATGCGCTTGTCGCCGGTGTATACCGCGATCTTGGCGCGCACGCCGGGATCGCGCGCCGCAGACTTGATTTCGAGAAGATTCTCCTCGATTTCAGGTACTTCCAGACGAAATAGTTCGATGATGAATTCCGGGGCCGTGCGCGACAGCACCAATTGCGGGCCGCGCACATTGCGGTCGATGCGCAGCAGCAAGGCGCGCACGCGGTCGCCCACGCGCAGATTCTCTTTCGGAATCATCTGGTCGCGCGGCAGCACCGCCTCGATGCGGCCGGACTCGATTATGGCGTTGCCGCGCTCGATGCGTTTCACCGTGCCGGTCACCAATTTTTCGCCGCGACCGAGGAAGTCCTGCAGGATCTGCTCGCGCTCGGCGTCGCGGATCTTCTGCAGGATTACCTGCTTGGCCGCCTGGGCGCCGATGCGGCCGAATTCAATCGGCTCGAGCGGCTCCTCGATGAACTCTTCGAGCTGAATGTCCGCATGCTGCTTGATCGCCTCGGACAAGGGAATCTGCTGCGCCGGGATCTCCACCAGTTCGTCGGCCACGACCTGCCAGCGGCGGAAAGATTCGAACTCCCCGGTTTCGCGGTCCACGGCGACGCGCACGTCAGCATCGTCGCTGAAGCGCTTTTTGGTGGCCGAGGCGAGCGCCATTTCCAGCGCGACGAAGACCACGTCCTTGTTGACGTTCTTCTCGCGCGACAGGGCGTCTACCAGCAGCAAAATCTCACGGCTCATTTACTACACCTCCAACTTCAAAATTCAATCCTCGGCACCAGGCGCGCCTTGTCGATATTGGCGAGATCCAGGCTCACCATGCCGCTCTCGGTTTCCAACTGCAGCTTGCCCTCGGCCACTGCGCGCATCACCCCGGTAAAATTGCGTTGGCCCGCAAGCGGCACCCGCAGCTTCAACCGCGCCTGCTCTCCGGCAAAACGCACAAAATCAGCCTCTTTCTTCAACGGCCGGTCCAGCCCCGGGGATGACACTTCCAGTCTGTCGTAATCGAAATCCTCGACCTCCAGCACTCGCGCCAACTGGTTGCTGACACGGGCGCAGTCGTCCACTGTAATCCCGTCTGTGCCGCCGCCCTGCGGGCCGGCTGCCGGCCGGTCGATAAAAACCCGCAGCATCCTGCCGCGATTGGACAGCTCGACACTAACGAGCTCGTAGCCGAGCCCGCTCACCGTTGTTTCCAGCAAACCTTGCAGTTCCATAGCCACAAATAAAAAATGGGCTGACCGCCCATCCCGCTGATTACCATTCAACAGTCCGAAATCATAGCAGAAAAACATGCTAGGAACAATCGGTTTTGTCCTTGGCGATGAGATATTTACATGATTTCGGCCACGGATCAGCGGCCGCGGCGCTGGCGTCCAGGCTGCGCCCGCGCCGGCCGCGCGGCGCGCGTGCGCGCGTGCTTTGGCCGGGACGCAGCGACCTGCGGCTGGAACTCCAGCGCTGCGAGCAGGCGAGCGATTTCAGTCTCGTCGAGCTCGTGCATCTGCCCTCGCTTCAGGTACGAAGGCAGCGTAATCGGGCCGAAGCGCACGCGCATCAGGCGGCTCACGGTCAGGCGCAGCGCCTCGAACAGGCGCCGCACCTCGCGGTTGCGCCCTTCGGAGAGCACCACGTTGTACCAATGGTTGCTGCCCTGCCCGCCCGCGTCGACAATGCTGTCCAGATGCGCCGGCCCGTCCTCCAGCTGCACCCCGCTGCGCAGGCTCTGCATCTGCTCTTCGCTCAACTCGCCCAGCACGCGCACGGCATACTCGCGCTCGATCGCGTGGCTCGGGTGCATCAGGCGGTTGGCGAGTTCGCCCGAGGTGGTGAAGACCAGCAGGCCGCTGGTGTTGAAATCGAGCCGCCCCACTGCGATCCATTTGGCGCCGCGCAGTCGCGGCAGTTGGTCGAATACCTCGGGACGACCTTCCGGATCGTCGCGGCTGACGATTTCGCCGGTGGGCTTGTGATAGAGCAGCACGCGCGCCGCGCCGCTGCGCGGCAGGCGCAGCGGCCGGCCGTCGACCTGTACCCGCTCGCCTGCGCCGACGCGCGTACCTATCGTTGCAGTCACGCCGTTGACGCTGACCCTGCCGGCGGCGATCCATTGCTCCATTTCGCGGCGCGAGCCGAGGCCGGCACCCGCGAGCACCTTCTGCAGCTTGTCCGTTACCGCAGGCGCGGCAGGCGCCGCGGCGCTAGTCGGCTGCCGCGGCCGGAGCGGCGGTCTCTGCGGCTGCGACCGGCGCTTCGCTTGTGGGGTTCTGCGGTGCAAGATCGAGTGTGCTGCTCATTTGGTCAAGCGGTGGCAATTCCTGCAGGGAGCGCAGGCCCAGATCATCGAGAAAAGTTTTGGTTGTCGCGTACAGCGCCGGGCGGCCCGGAACATCGCGATAGCCCACCGTGTCGATCCAGCCGCGCGCCTCCAGGCTCTTGATCACGTTGGTGGACACGGTCACGCCGCGAATGTCCTCGATGTCGCCGCGCGTTACCGGCTGGCGGTAAGCGATGATGGCGAGCGTTTCCATGACCGCGCGCGAATAGCGCGGCGGTTTGTCATGCGACAACCGCTCCAGATACGGCTGAAACTCCGGCCGCGTCTGAAAACGCCAGCCGCTCGCCAAGTTGACCAGCTCCACGCCCCGGCCCTGCCAGGCATCGCGCAGTTCGACGAGCAGGCGCCGCAGGGTGTCGGCGCCAATGTCTTCATCAAACAGGCGCCTCAGCTCGGCGAGCGTGAGCGGCTCCTGCGCCGCAAGCAGAGCAGTCTCGAGGACGGTCTTGGCTTCATTAGGATTCAGCATGGGCCAGCTTCACATAGATCGGAGCATAGGGCTCCGACTGGGTTACTTCGATCAGACTCTCGCGCACCAATTCGAGCAGCGCGAGAAAACTCACCACGACCACCGCCACCCCTTTGCCTACCTCGAACAGCGAGGTGAAATCGGCGAACTGGCCGCCTTGCAAGCGGCGCAGGATAACCGACATGAACTCACGCACCGACAACTCTTCGCGCGTGACTTTATGGTGTTGGGTCATGCGCGCATGCATCAACAGGGTCTGCCATGCGGCGACCAGATCCTGGGTGCGTACCTGCGGCAGGCGCAGCACCGCGGTCTGTTCGATCCACACCTCAACCGTGAGGAAATCGCGTCCCAGCACGGGCAGCGCGTCGAGCTTGTGCGCCGCAAGCTTCATGCTCTCGTATTCCATCAGTCGGCGCACCAATTCGGCGCGTGGATCCTCCTCCTCGTCGCGCAGGGCGCGCGGACGCGGCAGCAGCATTCTCGATTTGATTTCCATCAACAGCGCGGCCATCAGGAGATACTCGGCGGCGAGCTCCAGGTTGCGCCGGCGCATCAGCTCGACGTATTCAAGATACTGCTCGGTAAGCCGCGCCATCGGAATATCGAGGATGTCGATGTTGGCCTTGCGGATCAGATAAAGCAGAAGATCAAGCGGTCCTTCGAAAGTGTCCAGAAACACCTCGAGCGCGTCGGGCGGAATGTACAAATCCGACGGCATTTCCATCAAGGCTTCGCCCCGCACCGTGGCAACGCGCGCGTCGGCCGCAGCAGCCAGCAGCGGGATCGATGCGCCCGCGGCCGAATCGATGGGTGCGTCGTTGGACGCGACAGATTCAATCACGAGTAGTTCAATCCCATGGCTTCGCGTACGTCGCGCATGGTCTCGGCCGCCAGCGCGCGCGCCTTTTCGCAGCCGTCGGCAATGATGCTCCTTACCAGCGTCGGATCGTCCAAATAGCGCTGGGCGCGCTCGCGCATCGGCGTCTGTTCGGCCAGTATCGATTGAATCAGCGGCTCTTTGCACTCGAGGCAGCCGATCCCGGCGCTCTTGCATCCCTGCTTTACCCAGGCGCGCGTGCTGTCATCCGAATAGACCAAATGGAGCTGCCACACCGGACATTTTTCGGGGTCGCCCGGGTCGCTGCGCCTTACCCGGGCCGGGTCGGTGGGCATGGTACGCAACTTTTTCGTCACCGTGGCGGCATCCTCGCGCAAAGTGATGGCGTTGTTGTAGGACTTGGACATCTTCTGGCCATCCAGGCCCGGCAGCTTGGACGATTCGGTCAGCAAGGCCTGCGGTTCGGCCAGGATCATGCGCCCTCCGCCCTCGAGGTAGCCGAACAAGCGCTCCTCGTCGCCCATCGACAAATTCTGCTGCTCGTTCAGCAGCGCCCGCGCTGCCTGCAGCGCGCCTTCGTCGCCTTGTTCCTGATAGCGGGTGCGCAGCTCGTTATACAGCCTGCCCTTCCTGCCGCCGAGCTTCTTCACCGCTGCCTTGGCCTTGTCCTCGAAGCCCGGCTCGCGCCCGAACAAGTGGTTGAAGCGGCGCGCCACCTCACGTGTCAACTCTACGTGCGGCACCTGGTCCTCGCCCACAGGCACCCAGGCGGCCCGGTACATAAGGATGTCGGCGCTTTGCAGCAATGGATAGCCAAGGAATCCGTAGGTGGCGAGATCGCGGTCGGCCAGCCTCTCCTGCTGATCCTTGTAGCTCGGAACCCGCTCCAGCCAGCCGAGAGGCGTGATCATGGACAACAGTGTGTGCAATTCCGCATGTTCGGGCACGCGCGACTGTATGAAAAGCGTCGCCCGCGCCGGATCGATGCCCGCCGCGAGCCAGTCGATTACCATGTCCCAGACATGATCTTCGATCACCTCGGGCGTATCGTAATGCGTTGTCAGCGCATGCCAGTCGGCAACGAAAAACAAGCATGGGTATTCACTTTGCAGCTTGACCCAGTTCTTGAGGGCGCCGTGAAAATGCCCCAGGTGCAGGCTCCCGGTGGGGCGCATGCCCGAGACGACACATTGCTCGTACATGTGATTGCGTTCCTATAGCTGGAAGAGGGTTTCGATCACATGGATCGATACGCTCACCATCGGGCCGAGGATCGCGCCTAGCAGATTGGTGAACAGCAGCAGCAGCAGAATGGGAAATCCATAAGGCTCCAGGCGCGAAAAGCTGTAAGCCAGGCGGTTGGGCAGCAGGCTCACCGCGATACGGCCGCCATCGAGCGGCAGAATTGGCAGCAAATTGAGCAGCATCAACACCAGGTTTATCGTGATGCCCGCCTGGGCCATCAGGCTGAGCGGCAGGGTAAACGAATTTTGCGGCGCGACCAGAGCGAACTTGAACGCGAACGCCCACATCAGGGCCATCAGCAGGTTGGCGAACGGCCCGGCCGCCGCCACCCACAGCATGTCGCGCTTGGGATTGCGCAGCCCGGAGAAATTGACCGGTACTGGTTTGGCCCAGCCGAACAGTATGCCGCCCGCGCCGAACAGGCTGCTCGTGACCAAGATCAACAGTGGCACCAACACGGTCCCGACCGGATCGACATGGCGCAGCGGATTGAGGCTCACGCGCCCGAGAACATAGGCCGTATTGTCGCCAAAATAACGCGCCACGTAACCATGCGCCGCTTCATGCAAGGTGATCGCGAAGATCACGGGCAAAGCATAGATGGCAATTTTCTGGACGAGATTGAATTCCATTGGCCCGGTTGCGTAAAAATGTCGAGTTTATCAGACTCGGACTTCGAAACCGAACGGATCCGCGCTTCCCTTGCCCTGGCGCAGCAATTCCGGGGCGGCGCCGGTCAAATCGACCATCGTTGTCGGTTCGATGCCGCAGGATCCCGCATCCAGCACCAGGTCGAGCGCGTGTTCCAGACGCGTACGGATCTCCTCTCCGTCATTGAGCGGAAGCGCATCGCCGGGTAGGCTCAGCGTGGCGGACAGCAGCGGTTCTCCCAACTCCTGCAACAAGGCCTGCGCGACCGCGTGATCGGGCACGCGCATCCCTATGGTCTTGCGCCGCGGGTGCAGCAGCCGCCGCGGCACTTCCCGGCTCGCACGAAGTATGAAAGTGTAGCTTCCCGGCGTCAGCTTTCTCAGCAACCGGTATTGCACATTGTCCACCTGCGCATAGGTCGCAATTTCCGATAGGTCACGGCACATCAGCGTCAGGTGGTGTTTGTCGTCGATGTTGCGAATAGTGCGCAGCCGCTGCATCGCTTCCTTATCGCCGATGTGGCAGCCGATGGCATAGCAGGAATCCGTAGGATAGGCGATTACCCCTCCCGCGCGAATGATAGCGGCCGCCCGCGTGATCAGGCGCGGCTGCGGGTTTATTGGATGAACGGCGAAATACTGCGACATTCGAAACCTGGTGAAAAGAGAACGGAGAAGAAACAGTTGGAACCCGGTTTGCTCCTCACCAATCGTGCCAGACCGGCTTGAGATCGGCGCTCAGCTTGGGCAGCATGCCCAGATCGACACGGGATTCGCCGGGGCCGTGAAAATCCGAGCCGCGCGAAGCGAGCAAGCCGAATTCCTTGGCCAGGATCGCGTACTCCAGGAATTGCTCGGCTGTATGGCTGCTGGTGACCACCTCGATGCCGGCACCGCCGCCATCCTTGAACTCACCCAGAAACTTGCGCATCTGCGTGCGCGTGAGCTTGTAGCGCCCCGGGTGTGCGAGCACCGCGACGCCTGCGCCCGCCTTGATGTAGGCAAGGGCTTCTTGCAAGGTGGCCCACTGATGCGGCACGTAGCCGGGCTTGCCGCTCACCAGATAATGCTGAAACGCGCTTTTCACGTCCTTGACGTAGCGCTTTTCCACCAGAAAGCGCGCGAAATGCGTGCGACCGATGAGGTTGGGATTGTCGACGTACGCGTAGGCGCCCTCAAGGCTGCCCGGGATCCCCGCGCGCGCGAGATCCTGCGCCATGCGCTTCGCGCGCTCGGAACGGCCTTGGCGTATCGCCTGCAAGCCTTGCTGCAATTGCGTATTTCCCGGATCGATGTTCAAACCGACGATGTGAATAGTGATCCCGCCCCAGCTGATCGATACCTCTACGCCGTCGATAAAACGCAATCGCGATTCGGCCGCCTGCGCGCGCGCTTCGGCCAGACCGGAAATCTCGTCGTGGTCGGTTAGCGCGAGAACGCCGACGCCGTTGCCGGCCGCACGCCGCACCAGCTCGGCCGGCGCGAGCAAGCCGTCGGATGCCGTGGAGTGGCAATGCAGGTCATAATTGAGCATGGGTTGCATTCAATGACAATTTTAACATGCCCCATGCGGCCGCCTGGCCGGAACTCAGGTCCGGCGCAGGAACGCTTCTATCAGTTCGGCCAGCCGTTCCGGCTGGTCGTGATGCAGCATATGCCCGGCTTCGGCAATGGTGTGCGCGCTCAGGCTGCGGAAGCAGGCCTTGCGCACTTCAATGTCTCCGGCGTTGATGCGCATGCGCTCCATGGTCCCGGATTCCGCGCCGTCCATCCACAGCACCGGGGCGGCGACGTTGCGCCAGCAGGCCATGGCCTCCTCCAACTGGTAGGAGACCGGATTGATCAGCTTGTGCGCCGGATCGCTTCTGAGTTCGACGCGCCCTGCGCTGTTCTGCCTGCCCCAGTGCTGCGCCAGATACAGTGCGCGCGCCTCGGACAGACGCGGATTGCCCGTGCGCATGCGCGCGGCCAGTTCGGCGAAACCGGCGTAGTCGCGAAAACCCGGCTTGTCGCCAAGTTGCGCCAGCCACTTGGCGTAGCGCGCCGGCGCCTTGGCCGGCTCGCTGCGGCTCATGCCGAAACCCTCCAGATTGACCAGCTGCGCCACGCGCTCGGGGCGCACGCCTGCGTACATGCTGGCAATGTTGCCGCCCATGCTGTGGCCGATCAGCGTGACCGGCCGATCCGGCTCGAAATGCGCCAGCAGCCGGTCCAGATCCCCCATGTAATCGGGGAACCAATAGCAATCTGCCGGCCCCCAGTCGGACAAGCCATAGCCGCGCCAGTCCGGCGCGATCACCTGCCAATCACCCTGCAAGGCATCCACCAGAAATTGGAACGAGGCCGACACATCCATCCAGCCGTGCAGCATGAACAGCCTCGGCCGGCCGGCTTCGCCCCAAACGCGGCAGTGATAGCGCAAACCGCGGACGTCTAGAAAAATGGAACTGCTGGTTTTCATTTTTGGCCGCCATAATAACAGCTGGCGCCTTCTGCTATGATTTCGGTGGCCTTTTTCGGGGATAAAACATGAGCGTCTATTCGCTCGGCGAACGCCGGGTGCAGGTGCAAGGCACGGACTGGTATATCGCCGACAGCGCGAGCGTCATCGGCTCGGTGCTGATCGAGGACAAAGCCAGCATTTGGTTCAACGCCGTTGTCCGGGGCGACAATGACCAGATCAACATCGGCGAAGGCAGCAACGTGCAGGACGGCTCGACGCTGCACACCGACGCGGGCGTCAAACTCACCCTGGGCCGCGGCGTGTCCGTCGGTCACATGGTCATGCTGCACGGCTGCAACATCGGCGACGGCAGCCTGATCGGCATCAACAGCGTCATTCTCAACCATGCGGTGATCGGCAAGCACAGCCTGATCGGCGCCGGCTCGCTCATACCCGAAGGCAAGACCATACCGGACGGCGTGCTAGCGCTGGGCGCGCCGGCCAAGGTCGTGCGCGACCTTTCCCAGGCGGAAATAGCCAACCTGCAGAATATCGCCGACGGCTACATGCGCCGCGCCAAAATCTTCAGGCAGCAGCTGCAACTGCAGCCGCTCTGAAGCGCCCCAGCGATCTCGCGCCTTTATTTCGGCGCCATCCTTATCGCGCCGTCGAGGCGGATCACTTCGCCGTTGAGCATTTCGTTCTGGATGATATGCACGGCCAGCGCCGCGTACTCGGCCGGACGCCCGAGGCGCGGGGGAAACGGCACCATCTTGCCGAGCGCGTCCTGCGTTTCCTTGGGCATGCCGAGCAGCATCGGTGTTTCGAAAATACCCGGCGCAATAGTCACCACGCGTATGCCCGAGCGCGACAAGTCGCGCGCGATCGGCAACGTCATACCCACTATCCCGCCCTTGGATGCCGAATAGGCGGCCTGGCCGATCTGGCCGTCGAACGCCGCCACCGACGCGGTGTTGATAATTACGCCGCGCTCGCCGCCGGCACTGGCCTGGCCCTTGCTCATGGCGTCGGCCGCGAGGCGGATCATGTTGAACGTGCCGATCAGATTGATGCCGATGACGCGGCTGAAACTGGCGAGTGCATGCGGCCCCTCCTTGCCCACGGTCTTCTCGCCAATGGCGATGCCGGCGCAGTTGACCAGGCCCTGCAAACCGCCGAATTCCTTCACTGCCAGCGCCACCGCCGCCTTGGCGTCGGCTTCCGCAGTGACGTCGGTCTTGATGAACCGCGCACGGCCCAGTTCCTTTGCCAGTGTATTACCCGCATCGGCGTTGACGTCCGCGATGACGACGTTGCCGCCCGCCTCCGCTATGGTACGCGCGGTGGCCGCGCCCAAACCGGACGCGCCGCCTGTGACAATAAACGTGCTGTTCTTGAGTTCCATATGAGCTCCTAGGTTACAGTGGGAATTGGACTGCAGATGTTCGCATTATCCCGCTATTCGATGCGCCGGTCCAAATTCCGTCGCCGGCCGCGCGCTGCGCCTTGGAGAGGAAAGTCGGTAATTTCAATATTGTCTGGACGGCCGGTCAGGGTAAGATTGCGCTTCTTTCCGCTTCGCAACCTGACCTATGCTTGATTTCGGCTTTTCCTTTCCCGATCTGTATTCGCATGCCGGGCTCGCGCGGCTCGATGCAGCGTTCCTGCACTATCTGGAGCAAGGCGATACGGCCCTAGCCGCGCAGCTCATTGCAGCGCGCGCCCAGCCCGATGCGCAGCCGAAAAAGGCCGAATCCGCGTTGCTGATCGCCCTCGCCGCGCATCTGGAGGATTTTACCGCCGCGCTGTTCGGCATCGCGGCCGAGGTTCAGGCGCTGTCGGCGCGCCACGCGGAGCGCGCGCCGCTATATACGATAAAGCGCCTGTTCGTGCAGCGACGCGCGATGCACAAGATCACTGCTGATGAAGCGGCAGGCTTGGATGGCGCCGCGCTCGAAGCCCGGCTGGCGTCCTGGTTCGGCCAACCGTTTTCGGAGCTGGCGTTCGCGCGCGAAGTGAGTGCCTGGCTCAAGGACGAAGCGCAGCATAGCGAGCACATCGAGACTGCGCTGCAATACGCGGCCTGGGCCAGCCAGAGCGCGGCAGGAAAAAAGAAACATCGTGACGGGGTGTTGTTCAAGGCGCCGGCGAAGCTCGATTTCCTGCACCTGGTGCCGGTGCATACCGATACCGCTGGCGGCTACGCGGTGCACACCCTCGAGCACGCGCATCTGCGCCGGCGCGAGGGCTTCGCTCTGACCGACGCCGGCACCGACCTCACCGGCGCGCTCGATCAGGCCAATTATTGCATCTGGTGTCATGAGCAGGGCAAGGATTCCTGCTCCACCGGATTGCGCGAGAAAGCCGCCGCAAAGAAGGAAGCGGATGCGACTGGGGAGCGTGCCGCTCCCGCGTTCAAGAAGAATAGTTTCGGCGTGACCCAGGCCGGTTGCCCGCTGGAAGAGAAAATTTCCGAGTTTCACAAAGTCAAGACCGAAGGACATGCGATCGGCGCGCTTGCCATAATCTGCATCGACAATCCTCTGGTAGCGGCCACCGGCCATCGCATCTGCAACGACTGCATGAAATCCTGCATCTACCAAAAACAGGAACCGGTCAATATTCCCCAGGCGGAGACGCGGACGCTGAAGGACGTGCTCGAACTGCCCTACGGCTTCGAGATCTACAGCCTGTTGACGCGCTGGAATCCGCTCGACCTGCGCCGCCCCTACCCCAGACCGGCAAGCGGCAAGCGCGTGCTCGTCGCCGGCATGGGGCCCGCGGGCTTCGGCCTCGCGCACCATCTGATGAACGACGGCCACACAGTGGTCGGCATCGACGGCCTCAAGATCGAACCGCTGCCGACCGAACTTTCCGGCGTCGGCGCCACGGGCGAGCGCGTGCCCTTCGCCCCGATACGGGACGTGCAGGACCTCTATGAAAACCTCTCCGACAGGGTCATGGCGGGCTTCGGCGGCGTCGCCGAGTACGGCATTACCGTGCGCTGGGACAAAAATTTCCTCAAGATCATCCGCCTGCTGCTCGAGCGGCGCGAGCAGTTCACCTTGTTCGGCGGCGTGCGCTTCGGCGGCACGCTGACGGTGGAGGACGTGGCCGAACTCGGCTTCGACCATCTGGCGCTGTGTATGGGTGCGGGCAAGCCTACCGTGCTCGACATCCCCAATGGCCTCGCGCGTGGCGTGCGCGCTGCGTCGGACTTCCTCATGGCGCTGCAGCTCACCGGCGCCGCCAAGGATGATTCCATCGCCAACATGCAGTTGCGCCTGCCGGCCGTGGTGATCGGCGGCGGCCTGACCGCCGTGGACACGGCCACCGAGTCGCTTGCCTATTATCTGGTGCAGGTGGAAAAATTTCTGCTGCGCTTTGAAATTCTCGCGGCCGACATCGGCGAGGATGCGGTACGCGACGAATGGGACGACCAGGAACGCGAAATCGCCGAGGAATTCCTCGCCCATGCCCGCGCCATTCGCGAGGAGCGCAAACTCGCCGCGCGCGAGCAGCGCGCGCCGCGCCTGATCGAGCTGCTGCAGCACTGGGGCGGCGTCACCATCGCCTACCGCCGGCGCCTGATCGACAGCCCCTCCTACACGCTCAATCACGAAGAGGTGGAAAAAGCGCTGGAAGAAGGCATCGCTTTCGCCGAATGCCTGGCGCCGCTGGCGGTGGACGTGGACAACTACGGCGCGGTGAAGGGCGTGCGTTTCACGCTGCAGCGTCCCGGCGCCGAAGGAAAATGGGAACCAGGCCCCGAGCACTGGCTGCCGGCACACACGGTTTTCGTCGCCGCCGGCACGCAACCGAACACGGTGCTCGCGCGCGAGCACCCCGGTCATTTTCAGCTCGACGGGAAACATTTCCAGGCTTGCGACGAACACGGCGCGCCGGCAAAACCCGAATTTTCGCTATCCAAGCCGGCGCATGTCGACGTGCTGCTGACGCGCCTCGAGGACGGGCGTTTCATCAGCTTCTTCGGCGATCTGCATCCTTCCTATTTCGGCAACGTGGTCAAAGCGATGGGTTCGGCCAAGCAGGGCTACCCGGTGCTGACGCGGGTGCTGGCCCAGCATCCCGCGCGCTCGCCGCTCGGCAACGACGATTTTTTCGCCGCACTGCGGCGCGATCTGCTCGCCAGTGTGCACCGCGTCGAGCGGCTCACTCCGACCATCGTCGAAGTCGTGATCAAGGCGCCCATGGCCGCGCGAAAATTCCGTCCGGGCCAGTTCTACCGCCTGCAGAATTTCGAAACTCTCGCTCCCGTAGTGGGCGCGGGCAAGGAACGCACGCGGCTGCAGATGGAGGGCCTGGCCCTGACCGGCGCCTGGGTCGACGCGGATGCGGGACTGGTATCGACCATCGTGCTGGAGATGGGCGGATCGAGCGACTTATGCGCCCTGCTCAAGCCCGGCGAGCCGGTCGTCCTGATGGGGCCGACCGGTACCCCGACCCACATCGCCTCGAACGAGACTGTAATACTCGCCGGAGGCGGCTTGGGCAACGCCGTGTTGTTCTCCATCGGCCAGGCCTTGCGCGCTGCCGGATCGAAAGTGCTCTATTTCGCCGGCTACAAAAAGGTGATCGACCGCTATAAGGTCGCCGACATCGAAGCCGCCGCGGACGTCGTCATCTGGTGCTGCGACGAGGAGCCCGGATTCGAACTCGCCAACGCGCAAGCGCGCCCGCAGGACCGCAGCTTTGTCGGCAATATCGTCCAGGCCATGGACGCCTATGCCGAAGGCCGCCTGGGACCGCCGCCGATACGCATGGATGACGCCGACCGCATCATCGCCATCGGTTCGGATCGCATGATGGCGGCGCTCGGTCGCGCCCGCCACGACGTGCTCAAGCCCCATCTCAAGCCGCATCACTACGCCATCGGTTCGATCAACTCGCCGATGCAATGCATGATGAAGGAAATCTGCGCCCAGTGCCTGCAGCCGCAGCACGATCCAAGAACCGGCAAGACGAGCTATGTATTTTCCTGCTTCAACCAGGACCAGGAACTGGACCGGGTGGATTTCGGCGCGCTATCAGAGCGATTAAGGCAGAACTCGCTGCAGGAAAAACTCACCGCGCAGTGGGTCGCCCGTTGCCTGAAGCAACTCGGCACATCTGCTGTTTGACCGGCGCTGAGTGTCAACAGACCCTAGTGATCCTCGATCCGCGGCCCTTGCTCTTCGGCCAGTTCGCCGGTCTCAGGATCGACCCAATCGGAGATGCCGATCTCGGCCTCCGCCTGCTCCACGCTCTCGCCCGGCTCATAGTCCGAGTCCGCGCTGTATTGCATGTCTTCGACAGCTTCGAGCAGCGTTGGAAACGGGCCGGACTCCTTGCCGCTTTCCTTGGATTGCCAGTAAAAGCCGTCAGGGCGCTCGATAACCTGCGCTTTGTCGTCTTCTGGGGGCGTTTCCGGTATCTGTTTTTTCATAGTAAATATCGGCAGTTGAATTCGCGGTGGAACCTCAACAAACGCGCGGCTAGCGCGCACCAAGACCACAATTTCATTATACGACCGTGCGATCCTGAATGCAGAATCCAGATCAATCATACTCCCGCAGAGGATCACGCGCTAAGGTTCAAAACTGGTTCAAAACTGGTAGCGCCGCAAGCCGCCGTCCACGGGAATGACCGTGCCGGTGATGTAGCGCGCTAGCGGCGAGGCGAGAAAGCACACCAGCTGTGCGATGTCTTCGGGTTCGCCGTACGATCCCACCGGAATTTCGTTTTCCGCCTGCCATTGGCGGTATTCGGGTGTGTAGTTGCGCAGGATCTGTTCGCTCATGATGCGTCCCGGCGGAATCGAATTCACCGTGATGCCGTGCTTGCCCACCTCGCGCGACAGGCCCTTGGCCCAGGAATGCATCGCCGCCTTGGCGCAGAAGGCCCCGTTGATGCCCTCCGGCTCGGACTTTCCGGTGATGTTGATAATGCGTCCCCAGTTGCGTGCCATCATCTGCCCGAGCAAGCGATGCGTCAGCTGGCGCTGGCGGGTGAAGTTGAGCGTAAGCGCCTCGTCCCATTGCGCTTCGCTCGCGTCCAGTTCGAAGCGCCGGCTGCCGCCGGCGTTGTTCACCAGTATATCGACCGAAGCGAGTTCCCCCAAGGCCGCAGCCGCAATCGCGTTCGCCGCCTCCGGCTGCATCAGATCGCATACGATTACCGCCGGAGGCGCGCCGCGATGGGCGACGATCTCGGCTGCGACTTGTTCCAGCAGATCCTTTCGCCGCGCGACGATCGCCAGCCGCACGCCTTCGGCTGCCAGCGCCAGCGCGATGCCGCGGCCGATGCCGCTGCTCGCTCCAGTGACCAATCCCGTTTTTCCGGCAATCCCGAGTTCCATTGCAGTGCTCCCGTATCGTTGCGCAAGTCATGTTAGCAGGGCGCAGCTGCGCTTGCGCACCAGGCATCGGAGGCAGTTTGACGCATGTCAATACCCCGCAGGAGCGCCTGCGATAGCTTGCAGATAACAAAGGGGTTCCGGGATCGTCCCAGGCGCTTCGCGCTTGGCCAGGACTCCCCCGGTGCAACCGAGATGATGACAGACAGACAAGATCCAGCAGCCGAAACAGGAGCGCACATAGGGCCTGGCAATACGCCGCAGGAACTGCGCTGCGCCGGAGCGTGGGTATTGCGCGAAATCGCGCAACTGGAACCCAAGCTGGCACGGCTCTCCCGCTCCGGCGACAAAGAGGTCATGTTAGACGCCTCCGCGGTAACTGCGATGGACACCTCCGGTGCATGGCTGCTGCATCGTACCCTGCAGACTCTGAAGCAGGCGGGTCGCAGCGCGCAGCTGCGCGGCTTGCGCCCGGAATTCGAAGCCTTGCTGCAGTTGATCGCCTCGCACAAAGTCGCAGCGGAATCCGCGGCAGCGCCCGGCCTGTTCGTGCGCATAGGCCGGCAGGCCTGGACCAGCCTCGGCAACGCCTTCGGCATGCTGTCGTTTCTCGGCGAAAGCGCCGTCGTGCTGCTGCGCTCGATCGCCCGGCCGGGACGCATCCGCTGGCGCGCCATAGCCTACAGCCTGCAGAAGACCGGTTTCGAAGCGCTGCCGATAACCGGCCTGCTTTCTTTCCTGATGGGCATCGTGATCGCCTATCAAGGTGCGGCGCAGTTGCGTCAATTCGGCGCCAATATCTATGTCGCCGACCTGGTGGGCCTGTCCATGGTGCGCGAACTCTCACCCATGCTCACCGCCATCATCGTCGCGGGGCGCTCCGGGTCGGCGTATGCGGCGCAGATCGGCACCATGAAAGTGACCGAGGAGATCGATGCGCTGCGCACAATCGGCGTGGCGCCGCTGGAGTTGCTGGTCCTGCCCAAGGTGCTGGCCCTGCTCATCGCGCTGCCGCTATTGACGGTTTATACCGATGTCATGGGCGTATTGGGAGGGATGATCATGGCTCACGTCCAACTCGACGTCAGTTTCAGCGCCTTCCTCGATCGCCTGGACCAGGCGATCAGCCTGAAATCCTATCTCGTCGGCATAGGCAAAGCGCCGGTATTCGCGGTGATCATTGCGCTGGTAGGCTGTTACCAGGGATTTCAGGTCGGCGGCAGCGCCGACAGCGTCGGCCGGCAGACCACGCTCAGCGTGGTGCAGTCCGTTTTTCTCGTGATCGTGACCGATGCCCTGTTCTCCATCATCTTCAGCTGGTTCAACATATGAGCCGCGCGACTGCCTCAGTGCAGACCGACGACCTCGTGATCGATGTCCGCGGCCTGAATACGCGTTTTGGCAGCGCCGTGGTGCACGAAAACGTAAACCTGTCGGTGCGCAGAGGTGAAATTTTCGCGCTGGTCGGCGCAAGCGGCTGCGGCAAGTCGACCCTGGTGCGCGAGATGCTGGTGTTGCAGAGGCCGATATCCGGCTCGATACGGGTATTCGGCCGCGAAGTGATTGGATTGAGCGATGAAGACGCACTGCCGCTGCGCCGGCGCTGGGGCGTGATGTTCGAGCGCGGCGCGCTGTTCAGCGCGCTCACCGTGGCCGAAAACGTGTGCATGGTGCTGCGCGAGCACACGCCGCTCGGACTGGGCCTGATCAGGGAGATCGCCGCGCTCAAAATCGCCCTTACCGGGCTGCCGCCGGACGCCGGCGCCAAGTATCCGAGCGAACTCTCCGGCGGCATGCGCAAGCGCGCGGCGCTGGCGCGCGCCATCGCGCTGGATCCGGAGCTGCTGTTGCTCGACGAGCCGACCGCCGGGCTCGATCCCTTGAGCGCCAGCGGCATCGACGAACTGGTGCGCCAGATGCGTGATGCGCTCGGACTGACCATCATGATGGTCACGCACGACCTCGACCTGCTCTGGCGCGCGGCGGACCGTGTGGCGGTGCTGGGCGACGGGCATGTTCTCGGGACCGGAACCATGGATGAACTCTCCGACTCCGCAGACCCGCTGATACGCGAGTATTTTTACGGACCGCGCGGCAGAGCGGCGCGCGAGCAGGCATGGAAGAAAAAGTAAATTTCGCCATAGTCGGCGTGTTCGTGCTCGGCCTCGGTGCGGCGCTGATTGCGGGCATACTGTGGCTCTCAAGCGGCGGCGCCTATCGCAAAATCTACGATACCTATCAGACCTACCTGAACGAATCGGTCTCAGGATTGAGCCGCGATGCGCCGGTCAGGTACCGCGGTGTCGAGGTCGGCCGCGTGCGCAGGATGGCTTTAGTGCCGGCGCATGCCGAGCAGGTGCAGCTGACGCTGGACATAGAGCACGGCACACCGATCAAGCAGGACACCGTGGCAACGCTGCGAGTGCAGGGCCTGACCGGCATCGCCTTTATCGAGCTCTCGGGAGGCAGCGCCAGTTCACCAACACTGCAGGCGCGCCCGGGCGAGCCGTACCCGGTGATCCGCAGCGGGCCATCGCTAATGGTGCGACTGGAAAGCGCGGTAAGCGCGCTGCTGGCCAATCTGAACCGCACCAGCGAAAACCTGAACGCATTGCTGAACGAGAATAACCGGCGCGAATTCAAGCAGACCCTGGCCGATTTGCAGCGGGTGTCGCAAACGCTGGCGGCGCGTTCCGCCGACATCAATTCCGGCATCGCCAACGCGGCGCGCACTCTGGACAACACCGCGCGCGTCTCCGCGGAACTGCCGCAACTGGTAGAACGCCTGCAAAAAAGCGCCGACGGTTTCGATCGCATGACACGTGAAATCACCCGCGCGGGCCAGAGCGCGAGCGCGACCCTTAGCGGCGCGAACGCCACGCTCGCCGGCACCCGCGCCGACCTGCAGCAGGCCACTGCCGCGACCCTGCCGCAAGTGCGCCAGCTCGTTTCCGAATTGCGCGAGTTGACCGGCTCCTTGCGCCGCTTCAGCGGGCAACTGGAGCAGAATCCGAGCATGTTGCTGTTCGGCAAACCTGCACCCGAACCCGGCCCGGGGGAATGAGGCTGCGCCGGACGCGGGGCGCTTGCGCTCCTAACTGATCTGCCGGCGACGAACGCTCAAGCGGCGGCGCGTTGTACCGAGTCAGCGAACAGTGCTTCCATCTCGCGCCGCACCTTGTATGCGGGCAGGCTCTGGTCCATCGCCACGTCGGCCCAGGTGAGCGACTGGCCTTTCTTCACCGCGCGCACGAGCTTCACCTGATGCGCCAGACCCAGAGGCAGACCGCCGTAGGCGAGCGAATTCCCGGCCTGGAACAACTTGCCCCAAACGGTGTAGCCGCCCTCCCCGTCGAGCATCTCTCCCGGCTTGAGGTCGCGCTTGGCGGTGGCGATGACGTCGGCATTGAAGCAGGTGGCGGCGCCGGTAGGCTCGCCGCGCAGGCCGACCGAGGCGACCGAGATGCCAAGTTCCAGCCCGATCAGGTGCCAGCGCTTGTACAGGCAGGCGTAACGGCCGCTGGGATCGGTGCGCACCATGTACTCCTTGAAGCAATTGCGGATGTATTCGGACTCTCCCTCGAACACCACGAACACACCGAAGCGGATGTCGTAGGGAATCACGCGTCCGTCCTTCTCCAGCGAGGAAATCACCTCGACCTGGCCTTTCTGGTGCAGCACGCCGCCCTCCGCAATGGGCCGGCAGACGAAGGGGATGTCGTCCACCGATGCCGGCGGATAAGTGAGGCCGTCGGGCGGCGCGACCAGGCCGGTGGCGTTGCACACGGCGGTGCTCTCGATCGAGGGCTTGGAGCCGTCGAGGAAGGAATTGAACATCTTCGGATTGAGCCCCCCGGTCTTGGCCTGCTCCGGCGTAAGCCCGTAATGACCCCAAACGGTCTCCGGCGTGGATTCGGCGAAATGCGGCAGCCACTTGTGGCCGCGTCCGGCTGCAACCACGGGAAAGCCCGCGGCCCGCGCCCAGTCGACCAGATCGCAAATCAGCGCGGGCTGGTCGCCGTAAGCCAGGCTGTAGACCACGCCGGCCGCCTGCGCCCTGCGCGCGAGCAACGGACCGCAGAGGGCGTCCGCCTCTACGGTCACGTTGACCACATGCTTGCCCTGGGCAAACGCGGCCAGGCAATGCTCCACAGCGGCCACCGGATTGCCGGTGCATTCGACCACGATGTCGACCTTCGGATGCGCAAGCAGCGCCTGCCAGTCATCGCCGAGGTGCGTATTTCCCTTGGTCAGCGCGTCATCGAGCGAGGAGGCATCGTACTGGGCGCGTTTCCAGCCTACGCGCTCGAGATTGACGGCGGCGTTGGCGGGTGACAGGTCGGCGATGCCGACGAGATGCACGCCCACGGTCCTGGGCACCTGAGCCAGGTACATCGCGCCGAACTTGCCCGCGCCGATCAGGCCGACGCGCAGCGGTCTGCCCTCCGCCTGGCGCTGCTGCAGCTTGCTGAACAGATTCATCGCCTCTCGCCCTCCCTAATGGACCGTTGGTAGACGCCCTAGGCCGCGACCGCCGGCTTCAGCGCGTCCTCGGGCGTGCCCTCGTTCCACGGCAGCTCGACCTCGTGGTGCTTGAGCAGGCAATCGTCGGGCAGGCAGCGGATCGGCGTGAAATCTCGGTGCGCGATGTATTCCGGGCGCTTGAAGCGGCGGATGTGGTTCGACACCGCGCACAGGCTCAGGTAGACGCTGACGCGGTTCCAGGGCGAAAGGTTGGAAGTCGAGGCGTGCACCAGGCAGGAGTGGAACATGATCATCGAGCCCGCCGGGCCCTTGGGCGAAACGATCCCGCCGCGCTCGACCAGCTTCGCGATCGTGTCATGGTCCACAGTCCAGAGCGGATAGCTGGTGGTCGACGTGTCGTGCGCGGCCTCGATCGTGCCAAGCTTGTGGCTCCCCGGGATGAACATCAGCGGGCCGTTGAACTCGTTCACCTCGTCGAGGAAGATGGCGACATTCATCGCCTTCGCCTCCGGCATCAGGTCGTCGTTCTTCCACGTGCCGTAGTCCTGGTGCCATTGCCACACGTCGCCGTCGAACGCCATTTTGCCGTTGATCTTGAACTGGTGCATGTACAGCTCGTCGCCGAAGATCTGCTGCACCGGCTCGATCATGCGCGGGTGGCGCGCGAGCTTGGCGTAAGGATAGCTGTACATGTGCGCGGCGAAGTTGGTGCGCACCGCCTCGCTGCCTTTTTCGCGCACGTTCTCCGGACGGCGTTGCGCGTACAGCCTCGGTACCTCGTCGGTGAGCACCTTGATTTCCTCCGGCTTGAATAAGCCCGGGAAGAACAGGTAGCCCGCGCGTTCGAATTCGTCGAGTTGCTGCGGCGTAAGCTTCATTTAGCCTCCTGTGAGCGGCATTTCCACAAGATGTGGGCGCGCTGTCGTATTGTTCTGGAATTGTATGCGCCGCGACGCCGCTAGCGCTTGGGCGCGGGTGCGACCGGTGCGACGACCGGCGGCTTTTCCACGATCTGGAAGAAAATCTCGTCCTGCCGGATCATGCCCAGATCGTAGCGGGCGCGCTCCTCGATCGCGCTGTAGCCCTGCTTCAGATCGCGCACCTCGGCATCGAGCGCGTCATTGCGCTCGCGCATTTTAGCGTTCGCGTCCTTCTGCGCCGTGACCTGGCGGTCGATCGCCCACACATGCAGCCAGCCGCCCTTGCCCAGCCACAGCGGGTACTGGATCAGTACGATCAGCGTGGCAAGGACGATGGATAGGATGCGCATCAACGCAATTGATAGAAAGCGTCCTTTCCGGGGTAGCCGACCGCGTCGCCAAGATCTTCCTCAATGCGCAGCAGCTGATTGTATTTGGCGATGCGGTCCGAGCGGCTGAGCGACCCGGTCTTGATCTGCAGCGCATTGGTGCCCACCGCGATGTCGGCGATCGTGGTGTCCTCGGTTTCGCCGGAGCGGTGCGAAATCACCGCGGTGTAACCCGCGCGTTTCGCCATCTCTATCGCCGCGAACGTTTCGGTGAGCGTGCCGATCTGGTTGACCTTGATCAGCACGGAATTGGCCACGCCCTCGGCAATGCCTTCGCGCAGGATATTGGTGTTGGTCACGAAAATATCGTCGCCGACCAGCTGAATCTTCTTTCCCAGGCGTTCGGTGAGGATTTTCCAGCCGTCCCAGTCGTCCTCGGCCATGCCGTCCTCGATGCTGATGATGGGATATTTGTCGACGAGGTTCGCGAGGTAATCGGTGAACTGCCCTGAGGTCAGCTGCAACTTCTCCGACTCGAGCAGGTAGCGCCCGTCCTTGTAGAATTCGGATGCGGCGCAATCCATGGCGAGCAGCACGTCCTGACCGGGCTGGTAGCCGGCCTTGTCGATCGCCTCCATGCACAGTTGCAGCGCGGCCTCGTGATTGGGCAGATTCGGCGCGAAACCGCCCTCGTCACCTACCGTGGTGGGCGTGCCGCGCTTTTGCAATAGCGCTTTGAGCGCGTGGAACACCTCGGCACCGCAGCGCAGGGCGTCGCGAAAGCTTTGCGCGCCGACGGGCACGATCATGAACTCCTGCATATCCAAGCTGTTGTTCGCATGTGCGCCGCCGTTGATGATGTTCATCTGCGGCACCGGCATCTGCATGGCGCCGGCACCGCCAAAGTAGCGGTACAGGGGCAGCCCGCACTCGTCGGCCGCAGCCTTGGCCACTGCCATGGACACGGCGAGCAGCGCATTGGCGCCCAGGCGCGACTTGTTTTCGGTGCCATCCAGATCGATCAAAGTTTTGTCGATAAAACTCTGCTCGTTCGCGTCCAGGCCCATGATCGCTTCGGAGATCTCGGTATTGACGTGCTCCACCGCGCGCAGCACGCCCTTGCCTTGATAGCGCAGCTTGTCACCGTCGCGCAGTTCGTTGGCCTCGCGTGTTCCGGTCGAGGCGCCCGAAGGCACCGCGGCGCGGCCCATCACGCCGGACTCCAGCAGCACATCGGCTTCCACGGTGGGATTGCCGCGCGAATCCAGTATCTCCCTTGCTACCACGTCGACGATCGAGCTCATGTTCTTGTCCTTGTGCCAAATTCAGGCGTTAAATTTTACGCCGATATCCGCGGAGCCTGTCAAAGCGCCAATTCCGCAAAGCCCTGCTTCTTGACCACCTCGTCCACCGCCTTGAGCGTTGCCAGCAACTGCTTCATTCGCGCCAGCGGCCAGGCGTTGGGGCCGTCCGACAGCGCTTTGGCCGGATCGGGATGGGTCTCCATGAACAGGCCGGACACGCCGCTCGCCGCCGCCGCGCGCGCCAGCACCGGCACGAATTCGCGCTGTCCGCCGCTCACCGTCCCCTGCCCTCCAGGCAGCTGCACCGAATGCGTGGCGTCGAATACGACCGGGCAGCCGGTGTCGCGCATGATCGCAAGCGAGCGCATGTCCGATACGAGGTTGTTGTAGCCGAAGCTCGCGCCGCGCTCGCATACCATGATATCGGCCGCGCAACCGCTGGCCAAAGCGGCAGCCCGCGCCTTGTCGACCACGTTCTTCATGTCCGCGGGCGCTAGAAACTGGCCCTTCTTGATGTTGACCGGCCTGCCGGCGCTCGCCACTGCATTGATGAAATCAGTCTGGCGGCAGAGAAATGCGGGGGTCTGCAACACGTCCACCACTGCGGCGGCAGCCTCTATTTGGCTTATCTCGTGTACATCGGTCAGGACAGGCACGCCGATCTGTTGCTTCACCTCGGCCAGAATTTTCAGGCCATCGTCCATTCCTGGACCGCGAAACGATTTGCCCGAGCTGCGGTTGGCCTTGTCATAGGAGGATTTATAGATAAAGGGCATGCCCACTTCCAAGCAGATTTCCTTGAGCATGCCCGCCGTGTCGAGCGCAAGCTGCCTGGATTCGATGACGCAAGGACCGGCAATCAGGAACAACGGCCGATCAAGGCCGACCTCGAAGCCGCACAGCTTCATGCCGCCGCCTCCACACTATCGCTGCAATAGCGATCACCGTGCTGTCGGCGGCCGGCGGCAATCGCGGCCGGTCGCATCCCCGCTACGCGGGGCCCCTGCTCCCTGCTCATGCCGCTGCCGCGGTCGTCTGGGCGCCCTGAACGCCGCCGGTTTTCCTCGCT
>CAZRMO010000007.1:0-7508 GCA_964601155.1 uncultured Enterobacteriaceae bacterium | reverse complement strand
TCATGCCGCTGCCGCGGTCGTCTGGGCGCCCTGAACGCCGCCGGTTTTCCTCGCTTGGTGCGCGAGCGCGGCTTCGACGAAGGACTTGAACAGCGGATGTCCGGTGCGCGGCGCGGAACTGAATTCTGGGTGGAACTGGCAGCCTATGAACCAGGGATGCGCATGCGGACCCTCAGTCGGCAGCTCGATCAGTTCGCACAAGGCTTCCACCTTGGTGCGCGCCGCCACCTTCAGGCCGGCGGCCTCGAGCCGGGGCAGATAGAAATTATTGACCTCGTAGCGGTGGCGGTGGCGCTCGTTGACCACATCGCTCTGGTATATCCGCTGCACCTGGGTTCCGGGAATGACGTCGGCTGGCTGCGCGCCCAAACGCATGGTGCCGCCCAGGTCGGAACTGGCGTCGCGGTGCTCCACGCTGCCTTCCCGGTCCAGCCATTCCGTGATCAGCGCCACCACCGGATGCGGCGTGTCCGCGTTGAACTCGGTGCTGTTGGCATCGGCGAGGCCCGCCTTATGGCGTGCGTACTCGATTACCGCCAGTTGCATACCCAGACAGATGCCGAGGTAAGGAACTCTATTCTCGCGTGCGTATTCGATCGCCTTGATCTTGCCCTCGACGCCACGCGCGCCGAATCCGCCCGGCACCAGGACGGCGTCCACGCCCGCGAGGCAAGCCGTGCCCTCCTGCTCTATCGTTTCCGAATCGACATACTGGATATTGACCTTGGAGCGCGTGTGTATGCCGGCGTGCAACAGAGCTTCGTTGAGCGATTTATAGGAATCGGTGAGATCGACGTACTTGCCCACCATGGCGATGGTGATCTGGTGCAGCGGATGCTCCAGCGCCTCGATCAGGCGCTTCCATGACTTCAGGTCGGCCGGCCGCGCCAGCAGGTGCAGTTTGTGGCAGACGATTTCGTCGAGCATCTGCTGGTGCAGCATGTAAGGAATCTTGTAGATCGAATCGGCGTCCCACACCGAAATCACCGCATTCGCAGTCACGTTAGTGAACAGTGCGATCTTCTTGCGCTCTTCGTCGGGAATGGGGCGGTCGGAGCGGCACAGCAGCGCGTCGGCCTGGATGCCGATCTCGCGCAGTTCTTTTACCGAGTGCTGCGTCGGCTTGGTCTTGATCTCGCCGGCCGAGGCGATGTAGGGCACAAGGGTGAGGTGCAAGTAGCAGACATTGTCCCGCCCCAGTTCCAGGCCCATCTGGCGGATGGCCTCGAGGAAGGGCAGCGATTCGATGTCGCCCACGGTGCCGCCGATTTCAACGATCGCAACCTCGGCACCCTGCGCGCCCCGGGCAATGTACGCCTTGATTTCATCGGTGATATGCGGGATCACCTGCACCGTGCGGCCCAGATATTCGCCGCGGCGCTCCTTCTTGATCACCGACTCGTAGATCTGACCGGTAGTGAAATTGTTGCTCTTGCGCATCCGCGTCGAACTGAAGCGCTCGTAGTGCCCCAGATCGAGATCGGTTTCGGCGCCGTCCTCGGTGACGAACACCTCGCCGTGCTGAAACGGACTCATCGTCCCCGGATCGACGTTGATGTACGGATCCAGCTTGATGTTGGTGACTTTGATGCCGCGCGATTCGAGAATTGCGGCGAGAGAGGCGGCGGCGATCCCCTTCCCAAGAGAGGAAACTACACCACCGGTAACGAAGACATATTTGGTCATCTCGGAATCGAGTGATGGGATAACGGATGTTACAGCAAATCCGCAGGAGGCTCAACGAAATGTTCGCGGCTCGTGGTTCGACTCCCGCATGGCGAGTCGGTATTGATACAGACTATCATAGCATCCGATAAACATACCCTCAGCGGACGACTCAGACCGAAACCGAAGCCACGGCAGCGCGGGCGCCCTGATCGCCGTAGTCGAGCAGATGGTGCGCGACGCGGGCCACCGCCGCGCGCTGTACGTCGGACTGGACAGATCGCTCGAACGCGATTTCGGCCTGGACGGCCTGGCGCGGCACCTGATGTTAAGATTTGTATCAGGCTGGCGGGGAGAGACACAAATGAAAGAGCTGGAATGGAAGGACGAGTATTCGGTTGGAATATCGATAGTAGATCTCCAGCACCGGCGGATTTTCGACTGCATCATCAGCATATTAGGCGGACCGAGCGATGACGACAGATTGCGCGCCGAAGCCGAAATTATCAGACTTCTCGGCCTGCTTCAGGAGCATTTCGCCCTGGAGGAGAGCATGATGCGCAAGCTCGACTACCCGGAGATTGAACGGCACATTGAAGAACACAGACAGTTCAACGCCGATGTGCACGAATTGGCGCAAAAGTCCCTCAGAATAAAGGGGGGCGTATCGGGCGTAGCGATGAAGATTGCTCACAAATGGCTGACTGAGCATATCCTGACAAGCGACAGGGACTACGCGGCTTTCTTTAGGGCAGAGAACACAAACGTGCAAATATAAAACGGGTTGCGGGCTAGCTCTGCAGCTCCGCCCGGTTCGCGTAGTGCGCCAGCGCTTCCGGATTCGCCAGCGCCTCGGCGTTTTTCACCGCCTCGCCGTGCACCACGTCGCGCACCGCCAACTCCACGATCTTGCCGCTCTTGGTGCGCGGAATGTCTTCGACCTGCAGCACCTTGGCCGGCACATGGCGCGGCGTCGTATTGGCGCGGATCCGGTTCTTGATTTTCTCGATCAGCGCGTCGTCCAGGCTCAGCCCCTCGCGCAGTTTGACGAACAGCACGACGCGCACATCCTTGTTCCACTCCTGGCCAATCACCAGCGACTCCAGCACCTCGTCCAGCTGTTCCACCTGGCGGTAGATTTCCGCCGTACCGATACGCACGCCGCCCGGGTTGAGCACCGCGTCCGAGCGCCCGTAGATGACCATGCCGTCGCGCTCGGTGAGCTCGACATAGTCGCCATGGCACCACACGTTCGGATATTTGGCGAAATATGCGTCGTGGTAGCGCTTTCCGTCCGGATCGTTCCAGAAGCCGATCGGCATCGAAGGGAAAGGCCGGGTGCACACCAGCTCGCCCTTGCTTCCGCGCACCGGCTTGCCCTGCGCGTCATACACCTCCACCTTCATCCCCAAACCGCGGCATTGGATCTCGCCCCGATACACCGGCAGCACCGGGCTGCCGAGCACGAAGCAGGAAATGATATCCGTGCCGCCGGAAATGGAGGACAGGCACAGGTCGGCCTTGATATCGCGGTAGACGTAATCGAAGCTCTCCGGCGCGAGCGGCGAGCCTGTGGACAGGATAGCGCGCAGCTTGCGCAGATTATGGCTGGCGCATGGCCTGAGTTTGATCTTGGAGACGGCATCGATGAATTTGGCCGAAGTGCCGAAGTGGGTCATGCCTTCTGCCTCGGCAAAATCGAACAGGATCGCCCCGCGCCGGATGAACGGCGAACCGTCGTACAGCAGCAGCGTCGCGCCCGAGGCCAGGCCCGAGGCGAGCCAGTTCCACATCATCCAGCCGCAGGTGGTGAAGTAGAACAGCCGGTCGCCGGGTCTGACGTCGGTATGCAGCTGATGTTCCTTCAGGTGCTGCAGCAGCGTACCTCCGGCGCCGTGCACGATGCACTTGGGCACGCCGGTGGTGCCCGACGAATACATGATGTACAGCGGATGGTCAAAAGGCAGCTGCGCGTAGTCGATGTCGCGCGCGGCATAAGGCGCGATGAAGTCGCTCAGGCGCTCGGCATTCGGCACTGCCGACAGATCCGAGTTGTCGGAAAGATAGGGCACCAGCACTACGCGCGCCAGCGTCGGCAGGCGCCGCGCGATCTCCGTAACCTTGGCGAGCAAATCTATGGCCTTGCCGTTGTACCAATAGCCGTCGGCGGCGAACAGAACTTTCGGCTCTATCTGGCCGAAGCGGTCGAGCACGCCCTGCACGCCGAAATCCGGGGAACAGGATGACCAGATGGCGCCGATGCTGGCGGCGGCCAGCATGGCCATGATCGTCTGCGGCATATTCGGCAGATAGCCGGCTACGCGGTCGCCTGACCGCACGCCCGCCGCGCGCAGCGCCTGCGCCAGGCGCGATACGCCGTCATGGAGCTGGGCATGCGACAGCCGTTGTTCCACCTTGTCCTCGCCCCAGAAGACCATCGCATCCCGCCGGTCGCGCCTCCGCAGCAGGTTTTCGGCGAAATTGAGACGCGCATCGGGAAACCATTTCGCGCCGGGCATGCGCTCGCCATGTACCAGCACGCGCTCGCCGCGCCGGTTAGCTTTCACGCCGGCGTATTGCCACAGCGACAGCCAGAATTGCTCGGGCTCGTCGACCGACCATTGATAGAACGCGGGATAGGTATTGAACTTCAGCCCCCAATCGCGGATGGCCGCGCGCGCGAATGCCGTGACATTGGCGCCGGCGATGCGCGCCTGGCTGGGTTCCCACAGCGCTTTGTCCAGCGAGAACTTTTCCCTCAAGCGGGATCGGGGCTTGCGCTCGTCGACTGCCATGATTCAGTGTCCGATAAGTTGGCGGATGGTTTCGGGCAGCGGCACCGATTTTTCCTTCTGATAGTCCACCCAGACCACCTTGGCCGCGCCTTCGGCGTAGATTTTTTCCGGGTCGTAGCTGGGTCGCAGTTCAAGGTAGGTCTCCAGGCTGCTGCGCCCTATCGTCCCGACGTAAGTCCTGATCTCGACATCACCGGGATACACCAGTTGCTTGATGAAAGTGCAGCTCGCGTTGACGATCACCGGCCCCTGCCCCTTGACGGCCGACCGCGCGCCTATGCTTTCGAACCAGGAAATGCGTGCCTGCTCCATGTAGCGAAAATAGATAGTGTTGTTGACGTGCCCCATGGCATCCATATCGCCCCAGCGGATAGGCATGATTTCGGTATGCACGAGCTTGCGCTTCATTGTGGTCATCGTATGGGTGTCGCGGAACGGAGAGTCGCATTATAATTCCCCTCCACGCAAATAAATACAGTACGGTCGTATGCGTATGCTGCAGCGGACGCGGCCAGGCCGCGGCGCCGAATGCGCGCCGATGCGAACGACAAACTGGGGGTCGATATGCAACGCGAAGCGATGGAATACGATGTGGTCATCGTCGGCGGCGGGCCCTCGGGGCTGGCCTGCGCCATCCGCCTGAAGCAACTCGCCGCCGAAAAAGGCCGCGAGATCAATGTCTGTCTGATCGAAAAAGGCTCCGAGATCGGCGCCCACATCCTTTCCGGCGCGGTGCTCGAACCGCGCTCTCTCGAGGAGCTGTTTCCGGACTGGAAAGCGCTGGGCGCGCCGCTCAACACGCCCGCTGGCGAAGACCGCTTCCTGTTCCTTACCGAAAAACGGTCGTTCAAGCTGCCGACGCCGCCGTTGATGAACAATCACGGCAACTACATCATCAGCCTCGGCAACCTGTGCCGCTGGCTGGGACAGCAGGCCGAGGGCCTGGGCGTCGAGATCTACCCCGGCTTCGCCGCCGCCGAAGTGCTCTACCAGGAAGACGGCTCGGTCAAGGGGGTGGCCACCGGCGACGTGGGCATAGGCAAGGACGGCGCACACACCGAGAACTACCAGCCAGGCATGGAACTGCACGCGAAACAGACCATTTTCGCCGAAGGCTGCCGCGGCTCGCTCACCAAAGGCCTGATGCAGAAATTCAACTTGCGCGAAAATGCCGATCCGCAGGCCTACGGCATCGGCATCAAGGAACTGTGGGAGGTCAAGCCGGAACGCCATCAAGCTGGACTGATCGTCCACACTACCGGCTGGCCGGTGGACCGGCGCACCTACGGCGGGTCCTTTCTCTACCATCTGGAGAATAATCAGGTGGCGGTCGGTTTTGTCATCGGCCTGGATTACGAGAATCCCTGGATCAGCCCGTTCGACGAATTCCAGCGCTTCAAGACGCACCCGGCGATCCGCGGCTTTTTCGAAGACGGCAGGCGCATTGCGTACGGCGCGCGCGCGATTACCGAGGGCGGATTGCAGTCTCTGCCCAAGCTCACCTTCCCTGGCGGCATGCTTGTCGGCGACACCGCGGGTTTCCTCAACGTGCCCAAGATCAAGGGCATACACACGGCGATGAAGTCGGGCATGACCGCGGCCGAGGCCGTCTACGATGCGCTGGCGCAGGAAGGCACCCAGGAGGTGAAAAGCTATGCGCAAAAGATACACGAGACCTGGATCTGGGACGAATTGCACCGGGTGCGCAACATTCGTCCCTCGTTCCACTGGGGTTTCTGGGGCGGCCTCGTCTATTCGGCCGTCGACACTTTCCTATTCCGCGGCAAAGCGCCGTGGACGCTGCACAATCACGAGGACCACAGCGCGCTGAAGAAGGCGGCGGATTGTCCGCAGATCGAATATCCCAAGCCCGACGGCAAGATTTCCTTCGACAAGTTGTCATCCGTATTCATTGCCAACGTCAACCATGAGGAAAACCAGCGCTGCCACCTGACGCTGAAGGATGAAACCGTCCCGGTAAAGGTAAACCTCGCGTTGTACGCGGGGCCGGAGCAGCGCTTCTGTCCGGCAGGCGTATACGAATTCGTCAAGAACGAAGACGGTAGCGATCGCCTGCAGATCAACGCGGCGAACTGCGTGCACTGCAAGACCTGCGACATCAAGGACCCGACGCAGAACATCAACTGGGTCGTGCCCGAGGGTGGCGGCGGGCCGAACTATCCGAACATGTAATCTCAGCACCGCGCGTGCGAGTTCGGTCACACAATTTTGTCAGCCGCCATGTCCGTTGCCGAAGCATTGCAAAAGCGCGTATCCGTTCGCGCGTTCAGGGACGCCCCTGTCCCGCAAGAAGTGCTGGAGGAGATCTTCGCACTCGCGCGCCAAGCGCCTTCCAACTGCAACGTCCAGCCTTGCCGGGCCTACGTCGTATCCGGCGCCAGTAAAGACCGGCTGAAAGACGAACTGGTCGATGCGGTTCTGAGCGACCGCCCCGCAAACCCGGATTTCGAGTGGAACGTCAGATACCAGGGCGTGCATCGCGAACGCCAATTCGGCTCCGCCTTCGCGCTCTACGGCGCCATGGGCATCGATCGAAACGACAAAGAGCGCCGCCAAGCCGCCATGCTGCGCAACTGGCAATTCTTCGGCGCACCGCACGCCGCCTTCTTCACCATGGAGAAATACCTCAAGATGACGGGAGCAGTCGATCTCGGCATTTACGCCCAGACGGTCGCCATGTTGATGACCGAACGCGGCATAGCCAGCTGCATGCAGGGCGCGCTGGGCATGTATCCCGACCCGGCGCGCAGAATGTTCGGCCTGTCCGAAGACGTCGGCATTCTGTTCGGCATGTCCTTCGGCTATGCCGATCCGGACGCTCCCGCCAACAAGGCCCGCACCGACAGGGTTCCGGTGGACGCCGTAGTCCACTATTTCAGCTAGTGTCCAGAGTCGTAGTGTCCCGAAGAAGGAGGTATTCATGGCTATTCCCGTTCTGAAACCCACGGTGGCGCGCGACGAGAAATTTGCCAGCGTGACCTACCATATCGAAGGCGAACTCGTTCCAGTGTTGCACCTCGAACTGGG
>CAZRMO010000006.1:18335-68946 GCA_964601155.1 uncultured Enterobacteriaceae bacterium | reverse complement strand
GACGAGATGGACGTGCAGGTGGCGATCCACACCGACACCCTGAACGAATCGGGCTTCGTCGAGGCTACGATCGCCGCATTCAAGGGCCGCGCCATCCACACCTACCATACCGAAGGCGCCGGCGGCGGCCATGCGCCGGACATCATCCG
The DNA here is from genome assembly GCA_964601155.1 of uncultured Enterobacteriaceae bacterium. Classification (GTDB taxonomy): domain Bacteria; phylum Pseudomonadota; class Gammaproteobacteria; order Burkholderiales; family SG8-39; genus 2-12-FULL-64-23. The sequence continues at coordinate 68,797 of CAZRMO010000006.1, read as the reverse complement.
CGTCTGCGGCGAAGCCAACGTGCTGCCGTCCTCGACCAATCCCACGCGCCCCTACACGGTGAACACCATAGACGAGCATCTGGACATGCTCATGGTCTGCCACCACCTCGACAGCGCCATCGCCGAGGACGTGGCCTTCGCCGAATCGCGCATCCGGCGCGAGACCATCGCCGCCGAAGATATCCTGCACGACCTGGGCGCGTTCAGCATGCTCGCCTCCGACTCCCAAGCCATGGGCCGCGTCGGCGAGGTGATCCTCCGCACTTGGCAGACCGCGCACAAGATGAAAGTGCAGCGCGGCGCGCTCGCAGAGGATACGGCAGGCAACGACAATTTCCGCGTGAAGCGCTATATCGCCAAGTACACCATCAACCCGGCGATCACCCACGGCATCGCGCATGCCGTCGGCTCGGTCGAGCCGGGCAAGCTCGCGGACCTGGTGCTGTGGCGGCCCGCCTTCTTCGGCGTCAAGCCCTCGCTGATCCTGAAAAGCGGCATGATCGCGGCCGCGGCCATGGGCGACCCCAATGCCTCTATTCCCACGCCGCAGCCGGTGCATTACCGCTATATGTTCGGCGCCTACGGCGGCGCACTCGCCACCTCGGTCACCTTCGTGTCGCAGGCGTCGCTGAAGAACCCCAAGATCGCTGCACTGGGACTAAAGAAACCCCTGGTCACCGTGCGCAACACGCGCAAGATCGGCAAACAGGACATGATCCACAATCAGTACATGCCGAAGATCGAGGTCGATCCCGAAACCTATCAGGTCAAGGCCGACGGCAAGCTGCTCGAGTGCGAGCCGGCAAAAGTTCTGCCCATGGCGCAGCGCTATTTCCTGTTCTAGGAGAGGCTTCGATGTTGACGCTGATCGCACGCTGCGGACCGGTTGATCACCCCTACGGGGAGCTGGTGCTACCGTTCGATCTGCGCACCAGAAGCCGCCTGCGCGTCCGCCTCGCTTCAGGCGAAGACGCGGTGCTGAAAACCGAGCGCGGCACGGTCCTGCGCGGCGGCGAATGCCTCCAGAGCGAAGACGGCCGCGTAGTGCGGGTGGCGGCCGCGCCGGAAAAGGTGATGCATGTCACTTGCGCCGACCAGTTCGAACTCACGCGCGCCGCCTACCACCTGGGAAACCGCCACGTACCGGTCGAGATCGGCGACGGCTATCTGCGCATCGCGGCCGACCACGTGCTCGGCGACATGCTGCTCGGCCTGGGTGCAGGCGTGCAGGAACTGGAAGCGCCGTTCGAGCCGGAATCCGGCGCCTACGGCGGAGGCCACGCACACGACGACGAGGCCGGGCACGGCGGCAAGATTCACCAATACGCCGAAACCGGGCAGGAACATGAGCACTGATCTCGCGCTGGCGCGGCTGCTGCAGCTCGCCAGCCCGGCGCTGCCAGTCGGCGCCTACAGCTACTCGCAGGGGCTGGAATCCGCGGTGGACGCCGGCCTGGTGCACGATGCAGCCAGCGCAGAGATCTGGATCGGCGAGGTGCTCGCGTTCGCCGTGGCGCGGCTGGAAGCGCCGGTATGGTGGCGCCTGCATGCCGCCTGGTCGACAAACGACCTGGAGCGCGTCGCCCACTGGAACGAGCTATTTTGCAGCACGCGAGAGAGCGCCGAACTGCGCGCCGAAACCCTGCAGATGGGTTATTCCCTGCAGCGGCTGCTGCTGGAAATCGGCGAGTTCGATGAGGCGTCGCTGGCGCGGCTGCGCGCCATCGGCGATATCACTTTTCCTGCGGCTTTCGCTTTTGCGGCGGCGCGATGGAAAATTCCCGCGCGCAGCGCGCTGATCGCCTATCTGTGGGGCTGGCTGGAAAACCAGGTCATGGCTGCACTGAAATCGGTGCCGCTCGGCCAGACCGACGGCCAGCGCCTGCTGCTGGCGCTGGCCACGCTGCTGCCGGGCATCGCCGACAGCGCCTGCGCGCTGGACGACGACGATCTGTGCAATTATGCGCCCGGCTTCGCCATACTGTGCAGCCGGCACGAGACGCAGTACAGCCGCTTGTTCCGTTCTTGATTGACACTGGAAACGCATCGCATGAGTAAATCGCAGACATTGAAAGCCGAGCCGCAACGCGCCAATCCGCTGCGGGTCGGCATCGGCGGGCCGGTCGGCTCGGGCAAGACCGCCCTCGCCCTGTCGCTGTGCCGGGCGCTGCGCGAGCAATACCAGCTTGGCGTGGTGACCAACGACATCTACACCGAGGAAGACGCGCAATTCCTCGTGCGCAACGGCGCACTCGCGCCCGAGCGCATCCTCGGCGTCGAGACCGGTGGCTGCCCGCACACCGCGATCCGCGAGGATGCCTCGATCAATCTCGAGGCGGTGGCGCGCCTGAACCGCATGTTCGGCGACCTGGACATCATTTTCATCGAATCCGGCGGCGACAACCTCGCCGCCACCTTCAGCCCCGAACTCTCCGATCTGACGCTGTACGTGATCGACGTCGCTGCGGGCGACAAGATCCCGAGGAAAGGCGGACCCGGCATCATCAAGTCGGACCTGCTGGTGATCAACAAGATCGACCTTGCGCCCATGGTCGGCGCATCGCTCGAAGTGATGGCGCGCGACGCGAAGAAAATGCGCGGCGAGCGCCCGTTCGTGTTCACCAACCTCAAGACCGGCGAGGGGCTGGACGCCATCGTGACTTTCATCGAACAGCAAGGACTGATGCAATGAACCCGCTGCCCAACGACTGGCTGGCGCTACTGGCCGTGGTGTATACGCTGGGGCTGAGGCACGGCATGGACCCGGACCACCTCGCCACCATAGACGGCATTACCCGCGGCAACGCCGCGCGCAATCCGCGGCTCGCACGCTGGTCCGGATTCCTGTTCTCCGCAGGCCACGGCGCCATCGTAATCCTGGTGGCGATCGTCGTCGGCGTGCTCGCGCAGCGCTGGCAGACGCCGGCCTGGCTGGATGCACTCGGCACCTGGATATCGATTGCCTTCCTCTATGCGCTCGGCCTGCTCAATCTCTACAGCGTGTTCGCCACCCCTGCCGGCGTGCTGGTGGCACCCGCGGGGCTGAAGAGCCGGCTGCTCGGGCGCCTGGTGCAGGTCAGCCATCCGGTGCTGATCGCCGCCGTCGGCGCGCTGTTCGCCCTGTCCTTCGACACGGTAAGCCAGGTGGCGCTGTTCTCGCTTACCGCGTCGAGCATGTCGGGCTGGGGGTTTTCCATCATGCTGGGCGTCGCATTTACGCTGGGCATGATGACCACCGACGGCGTGAACGGACTCTGGGTCGCGAAGCTGCTCGCGCGCGCCGACCGCCGCGCCATGGTCGCGTCGCGCACCATGGGCCTCGCCATCGCCGGTCTGTCGCTGCTGGTAGGCAGCTACGGTCTGGCGCGGCTGTTCTTTCCCGCCATCACCGGACACCTGCCCCAACACGAACTGCTGCTCGGTTGCGCGGCCGTGGGAATCGTCGGCCTGAGCTTTGTCATCGGGCTGCACCTGGCCCCTGCTCCGGTGCGCGTCCGGCGCTAGGCTCGCCGCGGGGTACGCGCCGCGCCCGTTGCGCGGCACGGACCGCTGCGACGCCGCGTTGCCGCGTTGCCGCGGGCGCGTGATTTGCCGATTGCTTCGTATTCCGGCTAATGCTTTGCCGTGAACGCGGACCGGTCCTTCATGGCCTCGCCGTCGTTCCACTTCACCAAGAAAAAACCCGCCGGAGCCGGGCTCCGTGCGGGTTTCAAACAAGACGCCGCCGCGCTTTTGACAACTTTGCGGAGCGGCTAGCGCTAGGCCGCGGTCTGACCGACCTCGTTCTGCCTATCGCCCACGCCGGGCCGGCCCGAACGTCCGTCCGAGCCAGCCGGATCGATCACTTGCCCATGACCGAACCGACATGCTCCCATTTCGTGCCGTCGAATTTTTCCAGCTGCAGCTGGCCCAAGGGGAAGAAGTCGGTCGGGGTGGTGTTGACCTTCATCCCCGGCAGCAGCAGCGGCAATTCCAGGTTCTTGATGTTGGCCGCCTGCTTCATGATGTTGGCGCGGGTCAGGTCGTCGCCGCAAGCCTTGAGCACGTGCACCATGGTCTCCGCCTGGCTGTAGCCGATGACGTTGAAGTTGTTCGACGGATCCGCACCCGGAAGGTATTTCTTCAGCCACTCCTTGAACTTGATCATTCCCGGATCGTTGTTCCATTGCGGGTCGGAGGCGCCTTTGTAGTAGGTCGACGAGATGATGCCGACCGATTTCTCCAGGCCCGCCGGCTTGAGCACCGCGCCCACCGAATTGGACACGTTGTTGAGGTACTGCACCGGCTTCCAGCCGATGTCGTAGGCCTGGCGGATCGCCTGCGCCGCGAACTTCGGCGTGGTGATGTTGACGAACACGTCCGCGCCAGAGCCCTTCAGCGCGACGATCTGCGAGTCGATCGTCGGCTCGCTGGTCTCGTAGCTGACCTCCTTGACGATCATGGTCTTCGCCTTGGCGCCCAGTCCGTCGACCAGGCCCTTCAGGTAGTCCTTGCCGTAATCGTCGTTCTGATACAGCACGCCGATCTTGGCGTTGGGGTGGTTCTTGAGAATGTCCTCGGCGTAGATGCGCGCCTCCTGCTGGTAGCTCGGCTGCCAGCCCATGGTCCACGGGAAGTGCTTGGGATCGCCCCACTTGGTGGCGCCGGTGGCGACGAACAGCTGCGGCACCTTCTTCGCGTTGAGGTACTTGTGCACGGCCGAGTTGGTCGGCGTGCCGAGCGAGCCAAACTGCAGCAGGACGCCGTCCTGCTCGACCAGCTTACGCGTCTGCTCGACCGTCTTCGGCGGGCTGTAGCCGTCGTCCAGGCTGATGAAGTCGATCTTGCGCCCGTTGATCCCGCCCTCGTCGTTGATCATCTTGAAGTAGGCAGCGTGCGCCTTTCCGAACTGCCCGTAGGCCGAAGCCGGGCCGCTGTAGGGCATGGTCTGCCCGATCTTGATCTCGGTGTCGGTCACGCCCGGGCCGTAGTGCTTCGCCGCAAACGCCGGAGCGGATAGCATTGCAACTCCGATCGCGAGCGCTGCAGGCGTAAAGATCTGTTTCAATTTCATGAGTTCCTCCATTGAGTGGCTTCTGGTAACGGTAACAACAGTGCTGCAGGGTCAACTACTACTCTTGCGTATACGGCGCAGTACGCGATCTCCGGCAATGCGCAGAAACGCGACGATACCGCCGGGCATCAGGTACATGAAGCCGATCAGGAACACGCCGTAAATCGCCCAGGGCGCCGCCTTCGAAATCTGGTTGGCGACATTGGGCACAAACACGATGAATGCGCCGCCGAAGACCGCGCCGGCGATCGAGGAGACGCCGCCGATCACGCTGCCGACCAGGAAGGAGATCGACAGGAAGATGTCGAAACTGTCGGGGGCGACGAACTGCACCGCAATCGCCCCAAGCGCACCGGCGATGCCGGTGTACATGGCGCTCACGCCGAAGGTCATCGATTTGTACATGGCGGAGTTGACGCCCATGGCCTCCGCGGCGACCGGCTGGTCGCGGATCGCCACCAGCGCGCGGCCGACGCGCCCGCGGAGCAGGTTGCGCGCGAGCACGAACATCACGACCGTAATCACCAGCGTGAAAAAGTACAGCCACTGATCCTGGCTGATCGGCAGACCGAACGGCGCGTCGGGTTTAATGATGACAATGCCCTGCGAGCCGCCGGTCAGGGCGTCGAAGTGTCTGTATTTGAGCAGCGGCGGCATGGTGACGCCGAGGGCGAAGGTGGCGAGCGCCAGGTACAGGCCCTCCAGGCGCAGCGCCGGCAGCCCGAAGAGGAAGCCGGCGACCAGGCATACCGCCGCCGAAGCCGGCAGCGTGGCCCAGTAGGGCACGTCGAGGCTGTTCATGAGGATCGCCGCCGTGTACGCGCCGAGCGCGTAGAACGCGCCGTGCCCGAGCGAGATTTGTCCGTTGTAGCCGGTCAGCATGTTGAGCCCGAGCAGCGCAATCGAGTAGACCAGGACCAGCGTCAGCTGAAATGTATGGTAGCCGCTGACCAGGAACGGCAGCGCGCAGGCGATGATGGCGAGTGCCGCCCAGGCGGCGAGGCGCGGGCTCAGCAATTTAGCCGGAGCGGCAGTGGCAGTGCTTTTGGCGTCCATGCGGCTATACCCTGGTGACGAGCTTCCTGCCGAACAGACCGGCAGGTTTGACAATGAGCACGCCGACGATCAGCACCAGTGCGACGCTCAGCTTGAGATCGTTGCCGATCACGTATGCACCGACGATGTTCTCCAGCACGCCGACGATGAATCCGCCCAGCACCGCGCCGCCGGGACTGTCGATGCCGCCGAGCAGGGCGGCGGCGAACGCGTACAGCAGCACGCCGGACATCATGTTCGGATCCAGGTATACGATCGGCGCCACCATCATGCCCGCGACCGCACCGATCGCGGCGGCGAGCCCCCAGCCCAGCGCCAGCATCCAGCCGACGCGGATTCCGACCAAGCGCGCCGACGCAGGATTCAGGGCGGCGGCGCGCATTGCCAAGCCCAGCGGCGTGAAGCGGAAGAACGCGTACAGCAGAACCAGCACGACCAGCGTGACGCCGATCGCACCGATGCCGTGGGGTGAAATATATTCGAAGCCCGACAGCTGCTGGGACGGAAACGGGCTCGGAAAGGACTTGATGGTGTAAGTGTAGATCCAGCCGGCCAGACTGTTGAAAATCACCAGCAGCCCGATGAACACGACCACCACCGACAGCACCGGCGCGTTCTCCACCGGGCGGATGATCACGCGCTCGATCACCACGCCGACGACGAAGGAGATCAGCACGGTCAGCAGGAAGGCGAACCAATAGGGCATGCCGGCGTGGATCAGCGACCAGGCCAGATAGGTGGAGAACATCGCCATCTCGCCCTGCGCGAAGTTCACGTGGTGCGTAGCCTGGTAGATCATGACCAGCGCCAGCGCGAGGCTGGCATAGACGCCGCCCGTCACGAGCCCGGAGAACACCTGCGCCCAAAAAGTACTCATCGTTCGTGCTCCCGCGACGCGCCCGCTTCGGTATTCAATTCAGTATCCAAGATAGGAGCGGCGCACCGCATCGTCGTTGCGGATAGCATCGGCCGCGCCCGAGATCATGATGCGGCCGGTCTCGATCAAATAGGCGTGGTCGGCGAGTTCCAGCGCCATCGCCGCGTTCTGTTCGACCAGCAGGATGGCGACCTTCTCCTTCTGGTTGACGGTGCGCATGATGTCGAAAATCTGGCCCACGATCAGCGGCGCGAGCCCGAACGAGGGTTCGTCCAGCAGCAGCAGGCGCGGCCCCAGCATCAGTGCGCGCGCGATCGCCAGCATTTGCTGTTCGCCGCCGGAGAGCGTTCCCGCCTGTTGCTTGCGGCGCTCGCGCAGGCGCGGGAAGTACTCGTACATGCGTTCTATGTCCGCTGCGGCCGCGCGGCGGTCCTTGCGCGTGTAGCCACCGAGGCGCAGATTCTCCTCGGTGCTCAGATCGACGAAGGTACCGCGTCCGTCGGGAACGTGGGCGATGCCGAGGCGCACGATGTCCTCGGTGCCTCGCTGCTCGATGCGCTCGCCGCAGAAAGTAATCTCGCCACGCGTTTTCACCATGCCGCACAAGGCGCGCAGGGTCGTGGTCTTGCCGGCGCCGTTGGCGCCGAGCAGTGTGGTGATCGAGCCTTCCTCCATGCTGAAGTCCAGGCCGTGCAGCACCTGCGTGGGCCCGTAGTACGCCTCGAGGTTCGATACGGAGAGGACGGCGGCCATCAGTGGGCCGTCCCGAGGTAGGCGCGGATCACCTCCGGCTCTTCCCGCACCTCGGCCGGCGTGCCCTCGGCGATCTTGCGGCCGAAGTTGAGCGCGACCACCTTGTCCGAGACGCCCATCACCAGGCCCATATGGTGTTCGACCAGAAGTACGGTGACGCCCAGGCGGTCGCGGATGTCACGGATCAGCTTGGCCAGCGCCGCCACTTCCTCGTGGTTGAGTCCGCTCGCGGGTTCGTCCAGCAGCAGCAGCTTGGGCTCGCTCGCGAGCGCGCGCCCCAACTCAACGCGTTTCTGCGTGCCGAACGGAAGGTCGGACACGAGCTGTTCGGCAACCGGCGAAAGCTCGAGAAATTCGATGAGTTCATGCGCTTTTTCGGCGGACGCCCGCTCCTCGCGCGCGACGTGCGGCAGGCGCAGCGCGTTGGAGACAAAGCCACTTCCGGTGCGGCAGTGGCGTCCCAGCATCACATTGTCCCGGACCGTCATGGTGCGGAACAGGGCCAGATTCTGGAAGGTGCGGCCGATGCCCGCGGCGGCGATGCCATGGCGCGGAATGGAGAGCAGGGGCCGGCCGTCGAACATGATTGCGCCCTGGTTCCAGCGGTAGAGCCGGGACAGGCAGTTGAACAGCGTGGTCTTGCCGGCGCCATTGGGGCCGATCAATCCTGCGACCTGGCCCGCGGCGATCTCGAACGATACGCCGTCGAGAGCGACGATGCCGCCGAAGTGTACCGACACTTCCGCTACGGCCAGCAGGCTGTTTCCACGTGACGCTTGACTTTGAAGCATCTACTCTCCGTTATCGGACAATTTTCCTCCAAGGGGGACGCCTTGGATCGATCATCGTCCGCGCACCCAGTCCCGGTCTTTGCCGGGATCTGTCGGGCGTTTCGCCCCCGAGTCTGTGCCGGAGACAAGCTGCGCCGAGGGCAGATACTTTCACAAAATGTCTCCCGCGTAAAGCGCTACTGACAAATCGGATCAGCCGCTGTTGCGCAGGCCGGCGGTGAGCCCGTTGATGGAGAGGTGTATTCCGCGCCGGGTCAGCGGGTCGGTATCGCCCCCGCGATAGCGGCGCAGCAGCTCGATCTGCAGGTGATTGAGCGGATCGAGATAGGGAACGCGGTTGCGGATGCTTTGCGCGAGTTCGGGGTTGTCGGCGAGCAGCGCCGGCTGCTCCGTGATTTGCAGCAGATAGCGGATGGAGTTGTTAAGTTCGGAGCCGATGCGCCCGAGCACGTGCTCGCGCAAGGCCGTATCCTCGAACAGTTCGGCGTAGCGCGCGGCGATCGACAGGTCGGTCTTGGCCAGCACCATGTCCATATTCGACACGACGCTGTGGAAAAACGGCCAGCGCTGGTACATCTGCCGCAAAGTGTCCATGCCATCGGGATGATCGGCGAGCCAGGCTCCGACCGCGCTGGCGAATCCGTACCAGCCGGGCAGCAGCAGGCGACACTGGGCCCAGCTGAACACCCAGGGAATGGCGCGCAGGTCCTCGATGCGCCAGGCATCCTTGCGCGCCGATGGCCGGCTGCCGATGTTGAGCTGGGCGATCTCGGCGATCGGCGTGGTCATGCGAAAGTATTCGACGAAACCGGGCGTGTCGTAGACCAGCCGGCGATATGCCCGATACGCGGCCGCACTGAGCGCATTCATGATTTCCTCGAAGCGCCGCCTTGTCTCGTCCGGGCCCCGCACATGCAACAGGCTCGCCTCCAGGGTGGCCGCGACCAGGGTTTCCAGATTGTCGCGTCCCAGTTGCGCGTCGGCATACTTGCTGTCGATGGTTTCGCCCTGTTCGGTCACGCGCAGCATCCCGTCCACGCTGCCCGGCGGCTGCGCCAGTATCGCCTCATACGCGGGCCCGCCGCCGCGGCCGACCGATCCGCCGCGCCCGTGAAACAGGCGCAGACGAATGCCGCGTTCGCGGAACACCCGCACCAGGTTCGCTTCGGCCTGGTACAGCGCCCAGTTGGCGCTGAGATAACCGCCGTCCTTGTTGCTGTCGGAGTAGCCGAGCATGATCTCCTGCACCCGACCGCGCGCCTCGACCCAGAGCAGGTAGGTATCGAGCGCGAACGCCGCGGCCATGATATCGCCGCAGCCGCCGAGGTCGGCGATGGTCTCGAACAGCGGCACGATGTTGAGCGCGAGCCGCGCCGGCTTGCCCGGCGCGAGCAGTCCGACCTCCTTCAGCAGTAATCCCACCTCGAGCAGGTCGCTTACCGACGCGCAATTCGAAATAATGTAATTCTGGATCGCGGCCTCGCCGAAGCGCGCGTGAATTTCCGCCGCGGCCTGCAGGATCGCGAGTTCTCCCGTCGCCGTGGCGCTGTACTGCAGATGACGCGAGTACAGCAGCCGCGGACCGGTCAGTTCGCGCGTGAGCAAGTCCACGCGCTCGGCTTCGGCGAGCGCCGCATAATCGCCGTGCACGCCGGCCAGGCGCAGCAACTCGGCCACCACTTGCTCGTGCACTGACGAATTCTGGCGCAAATCGAGCGAAGCGAGATGAAAACCGAATACCTCGACGGCGCGCGCGAGCGGCAGCAGCCGCCGTTCGGCAAGGGCGGCGGAGCCGTGATTGGCGAGCGAGCGCGCGATGGTTTCGAGGTCCGCGCGCAATTCCACGCTGGAGCGGTACGGCTCCCTCGCCGCGTACGGTTCGCGCGGCGGAGCATAACTGCAGAGCGCGCGCGCGCTCGCCGCCAGCCGCGCATAAATGCCCGCCAGCGCGCGGCGATAGGGCTCGTCCTGGCGGAACGGGGAGTCATCGCCAGAAGCGTCGGCGAGCGCGATCAACTCGGGCGTGGCGCTCACCAGACGCCCGGCAAGCGAGAGTTCGCCGCCGAGCAGGTGGACCTGGCCCAGGTAGTGCGCAAACGCGAGCCGCGCCTGGCGCTCGAGCGCGGTGCGCAGCACGTCGGCATCGACGTTGGGGTTGCCGTCGCGGTCCCCGCCTATCCACGACCCCATACGCAGCAGGACGGGAAGATGCCTGGCCGTGCCGGTGTGCGCAGCCAGGCTGCGTTCCATTTCCGCGTACAGCCGCGGGACCTGTTCAAGGAAGGTATCGCGGTAATAGGAAAGCGCATTGTCGATCTCGTCCACCACGCGCAGCTTGGTCAGGCGCAGCATCGCCGTCTGCCACAGCGTGAGAATCCCGATGTAGAGTTCCTGCGCGAGTTCCGCCTGTTCGAGCGGCAGCAACTGCTCGCGGTCGCGCCGTTCGAGCAGCCGCGCGATCTCGCGCTCGCAGTCGAGCGTGCTTTTTCGCTTCACCTCGGTCGGATGCGCGGTCAGCACCGGACTCACCAGTGCGCCGTCGATCCAGGTCTGCAGCGATGCGGTGTCCACGCCGGCCGCTTCCAGCTGCGCCAGGACACGCGCCAGGCTGCCCTCGCGCGGCGGCAGCCCCTCGCGCAGCCGGGCGCGCCGTTTCCTTTTCTGATGGCGGTCCTCGGCGATGTTGAGCAGGTGCAGAAAGTAGCTGAATGCGCGCACCACATCCAGGCTCTCGCGCCGCGACAGAGTATCGAGCATCCCGGCCAGCTCGGCGCGCACGGCGTCAGCCTCGCCCGGCTCTGCACGACGAAAGTGCACTGCGGTCTGGCGCACGCTCTCAATCAGTGCATAGCCGGCCTCGCCGCTGCGCTCCCGCAATACCCGGCCGAGGAGCCGCCCCAGCAGTCGGACGTCATCGCGCAGTTCGGCGTCGAGATCGGTCATGTTGTTCAAATGGAACCCTCGGCGATTAAACTAAACCCCCGCAACAGAATTCGTTCCGTTGCGGCCCAACTTAGGGCTACACGAGGCGAGCGATCTCCTCGTCTCGTTGCGGACTCCAAGCACGTTCTGCGCCAGGCAGCCCTGCGTCACGCCCGTGCCAGCACCCGATCGGAGACAAAAGGGTTGGTCTCGCGCTCCTCGCCGAAAGTCGAGGTCGGCCCGTGGCCAGGGATGAAAGTTACGTCACTCCCCAACGGCCACAGTTGCTCGCGGATGGAGCGGATCAGGGTGGCGTGATCGCCGCGCGGCAGGTCGGTGCGCCCGACCGAACCGGCGAACAGCACGTCGCCGACCAGCGCCAGACGGTACTCGGGGCTGAAAAAGATCACATGGCCGGGCGTGTGGCCCGGGCAGTGGCGCACCTGCAGTTCCACCGCGCCGAAGTGCACCGTGTCGCCGCCGGCGAGCCAGCGCGCCGGTGTGAACGCGCGCAACTGCGGAAAGCCGAAGCGCAGGCCCTGCTGCGGCAGGTCATCGATCAGGAAGCGGTCGTCGATGTGCGGGCCCTCCACCGGCAGGCCTAATTCTTCGGACAGCTGCGCCGTCCCGCCGCAGTGGTCGATATGGCCGTGGGTGAGCAGGATTTTCTCCAGCGTCACGCCCTGTTCCTTCACCGCATCGAGGATCAGCTCCAGGTCGCCGCCCGGATCGACCACCGCGGCCTTATTGGTTTGTTCGCACACCAGCAGCGAGCAGTTTTGCTGGAACGGGGTGACCGGAATGACGGCGACTTTCATGCGACCTCTAAGCGATGGTGTGGCACGATGCCTTGCAGGCCAAATTCTACGCCTTCGAATTGAAAACGCCCCGGGGACGGAACCCGCGGGGCGCTTTTTACTGCCAAGGCACGCCGGCCTTGGTGGCTCGGGATCAGCCGATAACCAGCAGTGATCCGAGGTACGAGCCGTGGCGGCCGGTGCTGCCTATGAGATTTCGCATTGGATCACCTCCTTTCAAAGTTGTGAACCTTGACTTTAGCACGGCATTTGTCCGGCTGGCCAGGGGCAGCGCTCACAGCATTTCAAGCGAACGCGCTCCTGCAGGAGGCGGAAACAGGCCGTCGAGTTCGGCCAGCTGTGCCGGTGTCAGCACATAATCGAGCGCGCCCAAATTCTGTTTCAGCCGTTCGCGCCGGCCGGTCTTCGGAATCACGATCACGTCGTCGCTCGCGAGCAGCCAGGCGAGCGCGGCCTGCTCCGGCGTCATGCCGTGGCGCTGCGCGAACCCGGCGAGCTTGCGCTCGCGCGCGAGCCGCGCCTGCTCCAGCGGCGAATACGCCATCACCGGCACGCGGTGCTGACGCAGCCAGGGCAGCAGATCCCACTCGATGCCGCGCCGCGCGAGGTTGTACAGCAACTGGTTGGTGGCAATACCATCCCCTCCGGGGACTTGCCACAGCGCCTGCATGTCGGCGAGATCGAGATTGCTGACGCCGTAGTAGCGGATCTTGCCCGCGTCCTTGAGGCGCGCGAAGGCCTGCAGCGTTTCGGCGAGCGGAATATTGCCGCGCCAGTGGAGCAAATACAAATCGATGCGGTCGGTCTTCAGCCGGCGCAGGCTGCGCTCGCATGCGGCGGGTGCGCCCTGCGCCGACGCATTCTGCGGATACACCTTGCTCACCAGGAACACCTCGTCGCGCCGGCCCGCTATCGCCTCGGCGACGAGTTCCTCCGAGCGGCCGTCGCCGTACATTTCCGCGGTGTCGATCAGGCGCGCGCCCAGATCCAGCCCGAGGCGCAGCGTCGCGATTTCCTCCGTGCGCGCGGCGCGGTCGTCGCCGAGATTCCAGGTTCCCATGCCGAAAGCCGGCACGGACTCGCCCGAGGGAAGGGTAACGGTCTTCATGCGCCGCTCACCGCCGGATCAACTGCCGCACCGAGCGTTGCATTGTGCTGCCGCGCGGATTTCAACGTCTGCCACCAGTCCGGGTCGTGCCCTTCGCCCTGACCAGCAGCACCGGCACCGGCGTCGTCCGTATCACCTGTTCGGCGTCGCTTCCCAGCACCAGGCGTTTTACGCCGCGGCGGCCGTGAGTGCCGAGCACGATCAGATCCGCCCCCCACTTTTTCGCCTGCTGCACGATAAAGTCGGCAGCGCGGCCGCCGAAGCTCTCCAGCATGAGCGATTCGGGCTTAAGCCCGCTGCGCCGCGCCTGGGCCTCTCCTTTCGCGAGTGTCTTCCTGCCCGTTTGACGCAGGGTATCGAGCAGATCACCGGTATCCAGGGTCACGCCATCCATGCTGGACACCGCGACATACTCGTTGACCAGGTGAAACAGGCGCAGCTTTGCTCTCTGAGCCTTGGCCAGTTTGATCGCCTCCTTGAGGCCAAGATTGGAAGCGGCGCTCCCATCGATCGGCACGAATATTTTTCGATACATGATTCTTGACTCCTAAACCGGACTAGCCGGAACCACGCAAAGTGCCTTCGGTTGGGGAAAAGCCCTTATCCGACGAACAAGGGGGGATGCACCCCCCCTTGTCCCCCAAGGGGACTTCCTTCGGGGCGTTGATCCCCCCGCGCACGCGTCCTCGCCATTTATCAAAATCTTTGCCATTTCCGTCAACTCTTGACTGATAAGAGACTAAGGTGTGATCCGTCGCCAAGCGCGGCAATCAAGTCCGCCGCTTTCCGCGCTTATCCCGACATTCGCACCAGCAGCACCGGAACCGGCGAAGTTCGAACGATTTCCTCGGCATCGCTTCCCATGATAAGCCTCTCGGCGCCGCGCCGGCCGTGAGTGCCGAGCACGATGAGATCCGCTCCCCATGCGTTTGCCTCCGCTACGATGGCGTCCGCGGCGCGCACGCCCCTGATTTCAAGGATAATCGATTCGGACTGCAGTCCGGACTCCCGCGCCGCGGTTTCAGCCCTTGCGACGAGCGTCCGCCCCGCCTCGCTCAGCAAGTCCGCAGTATTGTCGAGATAGACCATCGTCTCCGCGCCCGGCCCAAGGATGGTTTCCTCGAGCACATGAACCAGCCGCAGGCTCGCGCCCTGATCCTTTGCCAGCGCAATCGCCTCAGCGAGGCCGCGGTTCGACGCAGGACTTCCGTCTATCGGAACAAGAATTTTTCGGTACACGCCCATTGCCGCTCGCGCCTTTGATTGGATAATGAATAGTAATAGTAGATGGCAGCGGCGCCCGGTGGCATTTGATATATATCAACAGTCCGAAGAGGCTATCGCTTGAAATTGCCGAACGCGAGAATCACGCTTGGATCGTGATACCGCCGGAGAAAGGGCATGCCCAGCGTGCTGCAGTGGCTTAGCCATCTCGATCCGCTGCGCTTCTACCTGGTGATTATCCGCGGCACCTATCTCAAGGGCATGGGCGTGGACATTTTTTGGCCGCAAATGCTGGCCGTGGCTGCCTTGGGATTCGGGCTGCTCGCAGTCGCGGTCATGCGATTGCGCAAATCGCTGGACTGATGCCCCGCCTGCCGCTCCGGGCGCCGCTCCCCTATCCGGAAATCGTGGCACCCGGTCGGCATGCTTCCACGTTCAGCGCTGGTTCAGTATCTTGTCGAAATCGTCGTCGACGCCCAGCACGTAGCGGGCCAGGTCGTCCACCACGTCGTCGAGCTTGTGCGGCTCGATCCGGCATCGCACTCTGCCGGGGCGCCGGACGTTGGTCAATTCGATTTCTATGGACGACTTGTCGTAGTCGGC
Source organism: uncultured Enterobacteriaceae bacterium (assembly GCA_964601155.1). GTDB lineage: Bacteria > Pseudomonadota > Gammaproteobacteria > Burkholderiales > SG8-39 > 2-12-FULL-64-23. The sequence continues at coordinate 53,592 of CAZRMO010000006.1, read as the reverse complement.
GCGGATATTTACCTCGCAGGGCAGCGCCGCTGAAACCGTCACTTTCGCGCGCGTCACCTTGCCGAAGTCGTCCTTCGCTTCGGCCTTGGCCTCTACCGGAACGCCTAGCCTCTTGAGATAATCCTGCAAGTGCACGATGTCCGGCCCGCGCAAGGTCGCGCTCGCGGGGGTCGTTGGCCGGGCACGGAAGCGGAAGAACAGGTGGCTGCCGTAGTCCTCCCCATTGACCTTCTGGTTGCGCAGGTCCACAAAGGCATCGGACAACTCTACGGAAGGCAAACGCCCGAGGAAAATGTAATCGTAGGCGCGCCCGGATGTCGGATGCACGCCGTTCAGTTCGCGCGCAACCTCGGCCAGGTACTGCAAGGCGGCACGCATGGTTTGATCGAGCTCGGCGTCGGCCCTGGCCTTCTTCGCCACCAGGTCTTCCCCGGATGGACGCATCGCTGCTTTCTGTTTCAGCAGATCGAGCGCGCCCCGGCGCGATCCTGTATCGGTTCCCGCGCGCGATCGAGAACGGGCCTTCGCGGCCTCGGCCTCGCGCCTGCGTTCGAATTCTTCGCGCTTGCGCGCCTCGGCTTCGCTCCACCGGTTCAGGGCCTCCTCTTTCTTGCGGCGCTCCTCCTCCTCTGCCCGCAACCGGACCTGCTCGTCAGCCTCGAAGTTGCGCGCGAAAGTGTCCAGGTCAAGAACGAATTCGTCGGCCTTCTTTTCCGCCGCGGGCGGGGGCGCCGCTTGCGCCGTCTCGGGCAGGATGACCGTGCGCTCCAACTGGGGCTGGATCGTCTGCGCGCCGCCTGGTAAGGTCGTAGCGTATTCGCCGCCGCCCGGTGCCGGCGCGGCGCCGGGGCGCGCCGAAACGAGAAAGTTGCGCAGATCATTCGCCATTTCGCCCCCCCGCGAGTAGCGATCCTCCGGTTTCTTCGCCAGCGCCTTGCTCAGGATGGCTTCGAATGCCGCGGGAATCGAGGGGTCAAGCTGTGTGACCGGCGGATGCGGTTCGACAGCGATCCGGTTGATCAGCGGGAAGATGGTGCTGTCCTCGGGACGGGCGAAGGGCGCGCGTCCGGACAGCATCTCGTAGAGCACCACTCCGAGCGAAAAGATATCGGAGCGCGGATCGAGGGGCAGGCCAAGTACCTGCTCGGGCGACATGTAGCGGGGCGAACCGATCATGGTGCCGGTCTGCGTCACCGTCGAAGCCGGCACGTAAGCAACGCCGAAGTCCGTGAGCTTGGCGTGTCCAGACGCCGAGATGACAATGTTCGCCGGCTTGACGTCGCGGTGCACAATGCCCAATTGCTGCGCACGGTCGAGCGCGTCCGCAATCTGGGCGACCAGGTCCGCGACCGTCGGGAACGGCAAACGCGCGGACTCCCCGAGAATCTGCTGCAGCGACCTGCCCTCCAGGAGCTCCATCGCCATGTAGGCGACGCCATCTTGCTCGCCCACATCGAAGACGGTCACGATATTGGGATGGTTCAGCCGTCCAGCGGATTTCGCTTCGCGCAGAAATCGCTGGCGCACATCGTTCAGGATGTCTTCCGGGAGGTTCGGATGCAGCGTCTTGATAGCGACGTCGCGCTCGATGAGTGGGTCATGAGCGCGATACACGGTACCCATTGCGCCGCGTCCCAACTCATCAAGTATGCGGTAGCGACCGAGCCTAGTAAAGGTCATGGATCTTCGCGGTTTGCCAGCACTTAAGGGATGTTAGCATCCCTGAATCTCGCATGGTTTGCAAGCACGCGGCCAGAGCCGCACCCGCGGACGTTTCTCTGCCCGATGCGCGCGTTCTCGGCATACCGGCGTACCAACTTGGCCGCGCGGCGGTTTGCTTTCGCGGGAAGTACTTCAGCCGCCAACCCGGTCATTGCCCCAAGTCGGCGCGCCGGTGCATACCGGTGTCCCCCGCATGCACATTTTCAATAGCAGAAATACTCTACGACTTCGTCCGTCTCCGCTCGCGGCTGGCCGAAAGTGATCCACCCGTGCTTCCCCAGTGTGAACTCCTCGCGCCGCAGCAGGATTTCGTTGCCTCCCTCGGCGATGACGTAAGTCCCGTTCGTACTCTGGTCCGCAAGGATGAACTTGCCCTGGCGCCGCTCGACGGTGCAATGCTTGCGTGAGGCACTGTTGTTGGCGATGACGAGGTCGCAGTCCGGGCCGCGCCCCATGCTGATCGAGTCGTTTTCACGCCGGCGAATAAGCTCCTGGCCGCCGTACTTCAGGCGCAGCTCAAGCGCCTTGGGTTCGGCACTCGCGCGCACGGCCGTGAACATCGTCACATCGTCGGCATGGCGCCAGATGAGCTCGGACAGTTCGACTTCTTCGGACTTGCCCTTGACGTGGATCGCGTACAGGGGCCGCTTGAAATTGCGGAACACCGGGCCGAGCAGGTCCGAGGTTTCACGCGAAAGGATGATCTGGCTGCTTGCCGCCTGTTGGACCAGGCGGGAGGCGAGGTTCACGGTATCGCCAAAGAGGTCATCGTCCTTCTGAATCACGGGTCCGTAATGGAAGCCGATTCGAAGGCCGAGCTTGGTCGCTCCAACCGGTGGCAGCGCCTCGATCGCGGACTGCATACTGCTTGCGGCATAGGCTGCCGCGTCGGGGGTCGGAAACACGGCCATGACTTCGTCGCCGATTGTTTTCACGACGCGCCCGCCCGAGGATTCCGCGGTCCGTCGCATTTGACCAATGCATCGCGCAATCGCCTCCATGGCAGCCTTGTCGCCTTCGGATTCGTACAGTTTCGTGCTGCCACTAACGTCGGCGAACAAAACCGTTACGTGCCTTGTCTGATCCATTGCCACCCATTTCTCCGCGCCACCGGGGAGGGTTGCGAAAACCCCGAGGGCATTGTTCGAAACATTGCGAAGATGCACGGACATATTAACACCGGGCGTAGTTTACCCGGAGAGCCGGAGTCTCGCAAAATCAAAGGGAATTGGCCTTACAACGAACGGGGGACAGTCCAACCCGGTCCTGGCCCAGCCTCGCCTCCCAGGAACCGCCGCCAATAGCGACGAGCGCCGGCGTTTCGCTGCGTCGGTATGGTGTTAGAATATTGGCAGCGTGCGTTTCGCGCATCCCCTTGTTCTTCTCCCGTCAAGTTCCAAAGAGAGATCTACCGAGATGACCCGTCTGATAGTTGTGCTTGCATCCGCATTGTTCGCAGCGAGCGCATGGGCCGCAGGCATTACCGTTTCCGGCGCCTGGATCCGGCACTTGCCGGCGGGCGTGCCCGCAGGAGGTTTCTTCACCCTGCACAACCAAAGCAAGGATGCGGTCACCCTGGTCGGAGCGAGTTCGCCCGATTACGCCATGGTGATGATGCATAAGACCGTAGAAGAGGGCGGCACATCCAAAATGATGCCGGTGGACAAGATCGACCTGCCGGCCGGCGGAACAGTCACGTTTCACCCCGGCGGCTATCACCTGATGTTCATGCATGCCAAACACGGCGTCAAAGTGGGTTCGAGGATTCCAGTCACGCTGATGTTTTCCGGCGGAGGAAAGGTCACCGCGCAGTTCGAAGTGCGCGGTCCGACCGCAAGATAGCGTGCCAAACGCCGTGCTGAACGAAGCGAGGCCGAACCCATGACGCGGCGGCTGATGCGGCTGCTGGCGGTGCTGGCGGCGTGCGCGGCGCTGGCGGCCTGCTCGCACAAGGTTCAATGGCGTACCGACAACATCGACGGCCTGATGCCGACGCTCGATTTCCACATGACGGACGACTCGGGCAAGACGGTGACCGCGCAGACCTACCGCGGCAAGATAGTGCTGTTGTACTTCGGGTATACCAACTGCCCCGACGTGTGCCCTACGACGCTGGCAAAACTCGCGCAGGCACTCAAACAGACGAAGAATCACGGCGCCGGAATCCAGGTGCTGTTTGTGACGGTCGATCCGAAGCGCGACAGCGTCAGCCGCATGCACGAGTACGTTCGCGCTTTCGGCCCCTGGTTCGTGGGCCTGGTCGGCACCCAGGATGAGCTGCGCACGCTCACCAAGCGCTACCGCGTCACGTATTCCTACGGCAAGCCGGGCAAGGACGGCAACTACGAGGTGACGCACAGCTCCGCGGTGTTCGTGTTCGACGGTAGCGGGCGCAGCCGGCTGATCATGGTGCCGCACGACTCGGCCGATGCGATCAGCGCAGACCTCGACCAGCTTGCGGGGCAGTCCAGCAGCTAGTATGGCGGCGCACCCAGGCCTTTCTGAACAGGGCCCTGAAAGATCATGCGTAGGCTCGACCTCAAGCGCAGCGGTCCGCAGGGACACGGCAAAACGCCCTAGGTCTTTTCGGCGTTCCCGCTCCGGTTTCCCGGGCCCGAGCGCGTACCAAACACGTCATCCCAGAACGAGGTGATCACACCGTAATCGCAGGCGCTCCCGGGGCGGTGATGCATGCCGTGCAAGCGCTTGCGGTTCTTCAGCCACGCGCCGTCGGCGCGCCAGTAATGAACAGCGTGGTGTGTCAAGGAAAAGGCCAGATAGCCGATGGTCACACCGAGCGTCAGCCCTGTCGCGATCCAAAGATTCGCCGACGCCAGCGCCGGCAGGAAAACGAGCGTGAAGATCAGTCCCGCGCTGAATACAGTCGGCGTACAGATCAAGGCGTGCGGGCGCTTGTGATGTTCCATGTGCCAGCCCCTGAACGGCTCCAGGTGGTGCATCACATATCGATGGAGCGCGTATTCGATGAGGGGCCATAGCGCCAGGGCGGCGGCCACTGAAAGTACGATGTGCGGCCATTGGTCGCGCGGCGCGTAGCGGATCAACAGGCCTGATACCAGGGCGATCATCATCGTGTAGGCGACAAAGTCGGCGTAGTAGACCGGCTTGGCGTGTTCGAGCTTGAAGAATGTCATGTGTCCTTATCGATCCGCGGCAATTGCGATTTCGTAGTAAGAGCTGTCCGGCGCAGCCGGGCAAGGGCTTTGCGCAGTGCGGCTATGGTCTGTGTGTCCACGATGAACCCCGGGTGGAGGCGGCCGCCACGGGGCCCCCGCGCACGGTTGTCGCCTGGTTTTAGACCACGGAAGGAACACAAATGTTTCAGCGGATTCTCAATCCCGGCGAAAATTTGTCCGGCACCTGCTTACCCGGCCTGGCGCTCCCGGTCTATCTCATGCGGATTGGCGGCGCCCCTTGTCTGCCGTTCCAGAACATGATGCTTGCTGCACGCCTCGCCAGGCGAGGCTGACATGATCGTGCGCAGGCCATTGCGGGATTACCGATGACCACCGATTCGGGGGAGCACAAGGGAGAGATAGCCCTCGTTTTGAGATAAGCTCAGGGGCGCCCGGCGGAATTGCCGTCAGGCGCCCGATTCAGGGCTGCGCGAAGGCAGGCGCTCCCCTTGTTTTGTCAGGCACTCTAAGGAGAAATACTGTGGCGCAGTGGATTCGTTTTTCGGAGGCGGGTAAAGTTTCCTACGGTACGATCGAGCAGGACAAGGTCTCGGTTTACGAGGGAAGTCCTTTTGACGAGGCGAGGCCCACCAAGCGCGTCCTGCCGCTGGACGCAGTCAAGTTGCTCACACCCTGCGAGCCGAGCAAGATGGTGTGCCTGTGGAACAATTTCCACGCGCTCGCCGCCAAGCAAAACCTCCAGGAGCCGGCGGAGCCGCTCTATTTCCTCAAGGCGCAGACGGCATTCCATGCTGCGGGCCTGCAGATCCCGCGCCCGAAATCCTACACCGGCCGCGTCATTTTCGAAGGTGAGCTGGGCATTGTCATCGGCAAGCGCTGCGCCGGCGTGTCCGAAGCCGATGCGCCCGACCATATTTTCGGCTACACCTGCGTGAACGACGTCACCGCCGTCGATATTCTCCATCGCGACCCCTCGTTCCCGCAATGGGCCCGGTGCAAGAGCTTCGACGGCTTCGGTGTATTCGGTCCGGCCATCGCAACCGGACTCGATCCGGATGCGCTGGTGATTCGCAGCGTCTTGAACGATCAGGAACGGCAGAACTACGCGGTCGCGGACATGTTCTTCAAGCCTTTTCGCCTGGTAAGCCTGATCTCGCAGGACCTCACGCTGTTGCCGGGCGATATCGTCTCATGCGGGACGTCCGTGGGCGCAGGAACGATGAAGCCGGGAAGCAAAATCGAGATTGCGATCGAAGGTGTCGGAACACTGTCGAACACCATGGAATAAGCGCATGCCTTGCCGCGCGCCCCTGGGGGCTAGCGCAGCGAGGCGTTCAGCTTCTCCAGCACCGCGACGCCCGGACAAAGCTCCCCGGCACCGAGCGTGTTGAACGGCATATCCACGGTGTTGAGGTGGGCATGCAGGTCTTCCGCCTCCGGATGGACATAGAGCAGGCCGGTGACGAGCTCGCCCTTCACCTGGTGCTCAGCGATATAGTTGAGCGCCTTGACGCGGTCGAGCGGATCGTACTCGGAATGCGTCTTCCTCAGGCGCAGAACGGAGCCGTCGTGCTGCGCCACGTCGACTACCTCACCTTCGCCGTAGTCGACGCTGATCGCGTCGCGCGCCGGCCAGAAGTCGAGCCGGTTGACGCTCTCGTTGTGCTCGCGCACGTAGTCGTAGCTCTTGGTGCTGCCCTCGTGGTTGTTGAACGCAAGGCAGGGACTGATGACGTCGATGAAGGCGGTGCCCTGGTGCGCGATCGCGCCCTTCACTAGCGGCACCAGCTGCTTTTTGTCGCCGGAAAAGCTGCGCGCGACGTAGGTCGCGCCCAGCTGCAGCGCCAACGACACCGTGTCCACCGGGGCGTCGCGGTTGACCACGCCGCGCTTGGACTTGGAGCCCGTGTCCGCAGTGGCGGAAAACTGGCCCTTGGTCAGGCCGTAGACACCGTTGTTCTCGAGGATGTAGGTCATGTTGACGCCGCGGCGCATGATGTGCGCGAACTGGCCGAGGCCGATCGAGGCGCTATCGCCGTCGCCGGAAACGCCGAGGTAGATCAGCTCGCGGTTGGCGAGATTGGCGCCCGTGAGCACCGAGGGCATCCGGCCGTGCACGCTGTTGAAGCCGTGTGAATTGCCGAGGAAATAGTCCGGCGTCTTCGAGCTGCAGCCGATGCCCGAGAGCTTGGCCACGCGGTGTGGCTGGATGTCGAGTTCCCAGCAGGCCTGGATGATGGAGGCCGAAATCGAGTCGTGGCCGCAGCCGGCGCATAGCGTCGAAATCTTGCCTTCGTAATCGCGCCGCGTGTAGCCGACCTTGTTCTTCTGCAGCGTCGGGTGGTGAAGCTTCGGTTTGGTCAGATAAGTCATCGTCATGCTGCCTTTGGTTTGTGCAGCGGGCGCACGTTCAGCGCCGCGGCGACGGCGGCGATCTCCTTGACGATGAAGCGCGCGGTTATCGGCGTGCCGTCGTAGTGCAATACGGAAATCAGGCTGGCCGGATTGATGTGCGCTTCGTTCACCAGCAGGGTTTTGAGCTGCGCGTCGCGGTTCTGCTCGACCACGAACACCTTCGAGTGCGCGGCGACGAAGTCGGCGATCTCGTCCTGGAACGGAAACGCGCGCACGCGCAGGGCGTTGACGTAGATGCCCTGCGCCGCGAGCGCATCCAGCGCCTCGGCCATCGCCGGGCTGGTGGAACCGAAATAGAGCACGCCGAAGCGCGCAGGGTGCTGCGCGGCGGTGAGCAGGGGCTTGGGCACCAGCGTCTTCGCGGTCTCGAATTTCTTGAGCAGGCGCTGCATATTGTCGACGTAGTCCGGGCCCGCCTCGGAATAGCGCGCGTAGCGGTCCTTGGTGGTGCCGCGGGTGAAATAAGCGCCGCGCGCGGGATGGGTGCCGGGATAGGTGCGGTAGGCGATGCCGTCGCCGTCGACGTCGAGATAGCGCCCGAAGTCCTTGCCCGCCTGCAACTCTTCGGCGCTCATGACCTTGCCGCGGTCGTAGCTCTTGGTCTCGTCCCACTCGAGCGGATCGCACAGGCGCGTGTTCATGCCGATATCCAGATCGGTCATCACGAACACCGGCGTCTGCAGGCGGTCGGCCAGATCGAGCGCCTGCGCGGTGAACTCGAAGCATTCCTTCGGGTCCTCGGGGAACAGCAGCACGTGCTTGGTGTCGCCGTGGGAAGCGTAGGCGGTAGAAAGGATGTCCGACTGCTGCGTGCGCGTGGGCATGCCGGTGGAGGGGCCGCCGCGCTGCACGTCGATGATGGTCACTGGAATCTCGGCGAAGTAGGCAAGTCCGATGAATTCCGTCATGAGCGATATACCCGGGCCAGAGGTGGCGGTGAAAGCGCGCGCCCCGTTCCAGCCAGCGCCGGTAACGATGCCGACGGAGGCAAGCTCGTCCTCGGCCTGGACGATGGCAAACTTGTTCTTGCCGCTCGCGGGGTCCACGCGCAGGCGCTTGCAGTAGCGCTCGAACGCCTCGGCGACCGAGGACGAGGGCGTGATCGGGTACCAGGCGCACACCGTAGCGCCGCCGTACACCGCCCCCAGCGCCGCGGCGCTGTTGCCTTCCATGAAAATCTTCTTGCCGACAGCATCGGCCGACTTGACGCGCAGACCGATCGGACACGGGAGGTGCGCGAGCGCGTAGTCGCGCCCCATCTGCATCGCGGTCAGGTTGGGCTTGAGCAGTTTTTCCTTTCCCTTGTACTGCTCGCCGATCAGCTCGGCGATCGCGCCGGCGTCCATGTCGAGCAGCGCGGCGAGCGCGCCGACGTAGATGATGTTCTTGAACAGCTGCCGCTGGCGCGAGTCGTCGTAGGTGGCGTTGCAGATGTCGGTGAGCGGCATGCCGAACACGTTGATGTCGTCGCGAAACTTCGACTGCGGCAGCGGCCGCGTGCTGTCGTAGAACAGATAGCCGCCGGGCTCGATCTCGGCGAGGTCCTGGTTCCAGGTCTGCGGATTCATCGCCACCATCAGGTCGACGCCGCCGCGGCGGCCGAGCCAGCCGTGCTCGGTCACCCGCACCTCGTACCAGGTGGGCAGTCCCTGAATATTGGACGGAAAAATGTTGCGCGGGCTCACCGGCACGCCCATCCTGAGGATAGCGCGCGCAAACAGTTCGTTGGCCGATGCCGAGCCCGAGCCGTTGACGTTGGCGAACTTGACGACGAAGTCGTTGACGGCCTGGATAGGCTTAACCTTCATGCGAGCACCGGCTCCCTCTTCGGCGCGCGGCCGCGACAGGCGGGGCCAGCGTTGGTCGTTTCGAGCAGGAATTTCTGCATGTCCCAGGCACCGGTGGGGCAACGCTCGGCGCACAGGCCGCAGTGCAGGCAGACATCCTCATCCTTTGCCATGATGCGGCCGGTTTTGAGCGTGGGCGAGACATACAAGTCCTGCGTCGGGTTGTTCGCCGGCGCGTTGAGCCGCGCGCGCAGGTCCGGCTCCTCGCCGTTCATGGTGAAAGTGATGCAGTCCATCGGGCAGATGTCGACGCAGGCATCGCACTCGATGCACTTGGTATTGATGAACACGGTCTGCACGTCGCAATTGAGGCAGCGCTCCGCCTCCTTGAACGCGGTGGCCCGGTCGAATCCCATCTCGACCTCGATTTTGATGTTCTTCAGCGTCTGGCTGGGGTCACGCCAGGGCACTTTGTAGCGCCGGTCGAGCGCGACCTCGTTGTCGTAGATCCATTCGTGTATGCCCATTTTCTGCGACAACAGGTGCACCATCGGCGGCGGGCGGCTGGACACGTTCTCGCCATGACAATATTTGTCGATCGATACCGCGGCCTCGTGGCCGTGGGCGACTGCCCAGATGATGTTCTTCGGCCCGAAGGCGGCGTCGCCGCCGAAGTACACGCCTGCGAGCGAGGACTGCAGGGTAACCTTGTCCACCACCGGCATGCCCCATTGGTCGAACGCGATACCGCAATCCTTCTCGATCCAGGGGAAAGCGTTTTCCTGCCCTACCGCAACGAGCACCTCGTCGCATTCGAAGTGCTGGTCGGGCTCGCCCGTGGGCTTGAGGTGGCGCCGGCCTTTGTCGTCGTACTGGGCCTCGACTTTCTCGAAGGTGACACCGGTGAGCTTGCTCTTGTGGTGGGTAAACTCCTTCGGCACAAGATAATTGAGGATGGGAATCCCCTCGTGCATGGCGTCCTCTTTCTCCCAAGGCGAGGCTTTCATCTGGTCGAAGCCGGAGCGCACGATCACTTTCACGTCCTCGCCGCCCAAACGCTTGCTGGTGCGGCAGCAGTCCATCGCGGTGTTGCCGCCGCCGAGCACGATCACGCGCTTGGCGATCTTGTCTATATGACCGAAGGAGACGCTGGAGAGCCAGTCGATGCCGATGTGGATATGCTTCCCCGCTTCCTTGCGCCCGGGGACGTCGAGGTCGCGCCCGCGCGGCGCGCCCGAGCCGACGAAAACCGCGTCGTAGCCCTCGGCCAGCAGCGCTTTCATGCTGTCGATACGTTTTCCGGCGCGAAACTCGATGCCCATGCCGAGGATATAGCCCACCTCCTCGTCGATCACTTCCTCGGGCAGGCGAAACTTCGGGATCTGGGTGCGCATCATGCCGCCCGCCTTGGCATCGCCGTCGTAGACGACGACATGGTAGCCGTGCGGCGCAAGGTCGCGCGCCACCGTGAGCGATGCCGGACCGGCGCCGACGCAGGCGATGCGCTTGCCGTTTTTCTTCTTCGGCAGCGCCGGCAGGCGCGCGCGGATGTCATCTTTATTGTCAGCGGCGACCCGCTTCAGACGGCAGATCGCGACCGGTTCCCGGGCTGGGCCGGCAGCGGCGCCTTTCGCCGCCTCGGCCGGCGCATCCTCGACGCGGCTGCGGCGGCAGGCCGGCTCGCACGGGCGGTCGCAGGTGCGCCCGAGAATGCCGGGGAAGACGTTCGACTGCCAATTGACCATGTAGGCGTCATCGTAACGGCCTGCGGCGATCAAACGGATGTATTCGGGGACCGGGGTGTGGGCTGGGCAGGCCCACTGGCAATCTACGACTTTGTGGAAGTAATCTGGCGCGCCAATATCAGTCGGCTTCAATCGGTCTACTCCTTCCCGGCGCCTGCCAAGCCCGCCAGGATTGGAAAAGCCCGGGGTCGCTCAGGAGGGCGTCATTTTACTCTTGGCCGAGCGGAGTGAAAAGTTTCTTTTTCGACCGCCAGGAGGCGTATCGACACGGGCGTGCGGCCGGCTCCCGGCGCACCAGGCGCTGCAGTTCCGACAGCGACCGCGCATTGAGCACGTCGGCTTTCTGCAGCTAGCTGCGCGAATTCGGCGTTCCGTTTCGCGGGCGGCGTGCGATATTGCTGCGGCGCATGTGATCCTTGATCTGACGGCCCGCCGCCGCGAATGCTTCATGCACCGCCGCGTAGACGTCGCTACCGTGTTCGCGGTTGACCACGACCTCCGTCCCCGGCAGCGTGATGATCAGCCGCACCGCGAGCCGGGCGCTTTGCGCATTCTCCGCTTGCTGCGCCTCGGCGACCACTTGGCACCTGCGGATGCGGCCGTAAATACCGTCGAGCCGGCGCACCTCTTCACCGATATAGCGCTCCAGCGCATCCGACGCCGGGATGCCGCGCAGCACGATATCTAAGGGATTGTCCATCGCCCCAGTTGATAGCAGAGCGCGATCGCTCAGTTGTAGTCGTCGTAATACCGGTACGGCGTCCTGCTGCCGCGCTCCACGATGCGCTGGCAGTCGATCCCGTCATTGCGCTCCTCTGAAAGCTGCGCAGTCTGTTCCCATGCTTCGGACGCACCCGGCCGCCTGCGCCCCCGCCCGCCCGCTGCCTTGGCGGCATGTTTGCGCGCCGCGCCGCGGACTGTTACGGACTTCGACTTGACGCCCATCGCGTCCTCCTATGCAGATTGGATTTCATCGTAGTGTCAATTGCAGCGGTCCTGTTGACATCGGTCAAGAAAGGCGTTGCTCGCCGCTCGTGGCTGCCGCCGCGACGCGCGCCGTGCGGTGCGACGGGCAGCGACTTGTTTGATCTGCGTCACACCGCACTGGCGCCATTTGCGGTCTCCTGATGAACGTAGCGGGTGCGCACACGCCCCTACGCCAAACAAGGAGGATCCCGCTGATGATCAGGAACAAATCACTGCGTCGCAGCCTCGGCACGCTGCTGGTGTTGTTGGGTGCATTGCTGATCTGGCTGCCATACGATCTGGCTAGTGGGGTCGTGCTGGTGCTTGCCGGCGCCGTGCTGGAACTGGTCGGCATCGCGCTCGAGAAACGCGACAAACAGCCTTAACGCCGCCTCTGCACTTCGCGCCGCTGCTCCGCGCGAATCGCCAGGGCGAGCGCCGACAGTTCCTCGGCCAAAACCGGAAGCAGGTCGTCCATGGCCACGATGCCGAGCAGATGTTCGTTGGCGTCGACCACCACCAAGCGGCGCACGCCGCCGCTGCGCATTTGCGCGATGGCTTCGAACAAGCCTGCGGTTTCTTTGATGGTCGCCGGCCGCTCGGACATGATGTCGCCGACACTGAGCATGCGGTAGTCCACATCCGCTGCCACCACTTCGACCACCAAATCGCGGTCGGTCACTATTCCGATCGGACGACGCGCCCCGGCACCGCCCTCGCTTACCACCAGTGCGCCGATATGATGGTCTCGCATCAGTTTGGCCGCCTGCTGTACCGGCGTGCCGCTTTCGGCGAACACCACGATGCGGCTGCAGATTTCTCCAACGTTCATGGCTCCCTCACATTCACAGGTTCGATGGTGCCGGGGCAATTGCCCCGGCCCCGAATTGCTGCGGCGCGCCGCGGACCGCGATCACTGCCAAGCGTTTTTGCGCGCGGGCGATGCGCCAAGTATGGGTCGCGGCGTGTGCGCCTGCTTGATTTTGGTCATACAAGGTCGACCGTTCGCGCCGCGCGGTTCTGGTGGATTCTCTATAATCCGGCACGTCGCGCGAAAATCTCTTTTATACTGCCAGCCAGGAGGTTCAGTTTGCCGCAACAGTCGGCCCAAGCGGACAGGCATGCAGACGCTGCGCTGCGGCCGCACAGGCGCGCGCGGCGACAGCGGCGTCTGGTACTCGGCCTGGGCGCCCTGGCGGTGGCGTCAATACTTGCCAGTACGGCGTTGAGCCTGTGGCGCATGCATGATGAGGAGATCCACCTCGCCCAGGAGAATCTGCTCAGTCTGGCCCGCGTTCTGGCCGAGCAGACCTTGAGATCCACGCACACCGTCGACGCCATTCTTCACTCCGCCGCGGAGAACGCTCAAGTCGGGGCGGGACGGGATCGCCTCGCCCCGCCGGGAGCGCTGCGTCACCAATTGCGCGAAATCATCGCGCCTACGCCCTACGTGAGCGCGCTTCTTGTATCCGACGCGGGTGGCAAACTGCTGGTCGATACGGCACGGTTCCCGCAGCGGCCGATCCACTACGACGCAAGCCGATTCTTTCGCGCGCACCGCGAAATTCAGCGTGCACCGGGAAAGCCGCCAACGCTGGTAATCGGCAGAACCGGTAGCGAGCGGAGCATTATGGTGAGCCGCGGGCTGTACGCCGCGGACGGAGCCTTTGTCGGCGCCATTACTGCAATGGTCGATCCCGCCTATATCCTAGGGCCCTTCGGCTTACCCGATCTCGGTCCGCAGGGCGCGGTGCGGCTGCTGCGCCGCGACGGCGTGCTGCTCACCGGCTATCCAGTGGCGATCGTGGCTGCGACGCACAACTACCGCGACTCCGCGCTGCTCACGCAGGACATCGAAGCCGAAGGCGGGCTGATTCGCCATGCCGGCACCGCCGTCCCCGGCGAACGGATCAGCGCGGTTCGCGCGGTCGAGGGCTACCCGCTGGTCGTAAGCGTGACTTCATCCTTGGGCTTCATCCTGCGAAATTGGTACCGGAACGCAGCCCTGTTCGTAGCCATTGCGGCGGTCACTGCCGTCTTTCTCGGCCTGATCACCTGGTCGCTGATGCACCAGTTGCGCGTCGACGAGGGACTCAGGTCCGTCTTGATCGCGTCGGAGCAGCGGCTACAGGCAGTCATTCAGTCGGCCATGGATGGCATTATCATTGCGGACGCGCAACAGCGCATCGTCCTGTTCAACGCCGCGGCGGAGCAGATCTTCCGCCGCCCGCGGGCGCAGATGATCGGCGCCGAGATCGGGCGCATCATTCCCGGGAAGTGGCTCAAGCGGCAGCCTTTTTATGGCGGCGCGGGTGACGCCTCCGGCGCGCACCTGGCGCTCACGGGGGTGCACGCCGGAGGCGGGGATTTTCCGATCGACGCGTCGCTTTCGCCGGTGCTGCTGGACGGCGTGGAGCACTTGGTCGTGATTTTGCGCGACGTCACTGAACGCAAGCGGGTAGAGGCGGCGCTGCGCGAAAGCGAGGAACAACATCGCGCCATTCTCAGGACGGCCATGGACGGCTTCTGGTTGGCGGACACGCAAGGGCGCCTGCTCGAAGTCAACGAAACCTATTGCCGCATGAGCGGTTATAGCGCGCAGGAACTGCTGGCCATGACCATTCCCGAGCTGGAAGCGAAAGAAGCGCTCGGCGATACCGCCGCGCACATGCATAAGATCATGGAACGGGGCCACGATAGGTTCGAGTCGAGCCACCGCCGCAAAGACGGGAGCACGTTTGAAGTTGAAGTCGGCGTCCAGTACCGGCCCATCGAAGGCGGGCGCTTCGTGGTTTTTCTTCAGGACATCACGGAACGCAAGCGCGCCGAGCAGGAGCTCAAGCGCTCGCAGCAGGACCTGCGCAGCCTGTCCAAAGCGGCCAACGAAGCACTCGAGGCCGAGCGCCGCCGCACCGCGCGCGAGTTGCACGACGAGCTCGGTCAATCGCTCACCGCGCTCAAGATGGACCTCGAGTCGCTGCGCTCCGCCTTGCCGCCGGACCAGCCGGAACTGGGACAACGCACCCAGGCGATGCACGCGCTGCTTGACAGCACCATTGCGGCCACGCGCCGCATCGCTGCGAATCTGCGCCCGCTGATGCTGGACGATCTGGGCCTGGCCGCGGCGCTCGACTGGCTGACGCACAATTTTTCCAAGCACACCGGCATCGCTACCGACCTGGTGATCGACGATGCCGTGGCGCAGGTGCCGGAACCGATTGCCTCGGCGCTTTACCGCGTCACCCAGGAATCGCTCACCAACGTGGCGAAATATGCCCATGCCAGCACCGCCGAAATCCGCCTGGAGCGCGACGGGGATTGGGTGCAGCTGCTGGTGCGCGACGATGGCCGCGGCATCGGGGCGGCCGATCAGAGCAAGCGCGGAGCGTTCGGGCTGCTGGGTATCCGTGAACGCGTCACGCTGCTCGGCGGCAAAGTCGCAATCAAGGGCGAGCCGGGAAAAGGCAGCGAAGTGCGCGTGCGCGTCCCGCTCGCCGCAGCCGCCCCGGAGGAGGTCGTGTGACGCGCATCCTCATCGCCGACGACCACGCCATCGTACGCGACGGGCTACGCCGGATTCTGCAAAGCGCGCCGGGAATCGAAGTCGCCGGCGAAGCGGTGAACGGCGACGAAGTCATGGCCCGTGTGCGCGCCGGCGGCTTCGACCTGTTGTTGCTCGACATGTCGATGCCGGGCAAGAACGGTATCGAGCTGATCAAATGGACCAAGGCTACGCGGCCGGATCTCGCCGTGCTGGTGCTGTCGATGCACCAGGAGGAGCAATATGCGGTGCGCGCCATACGCGCCGGCGCCTCGGGCTACGTGACCAAGGAAAGCGCCTCGGCGCTGCTGGTCGCGGCGATCGGCAAGGTCGCCGGCGGTGGACTCTACATCAGCCCCGGCGTGGCCGAGCAGCTTGCGTTCACGCTCAGGCCGCAGGCCGATAGCCTGCCGCATCAGACGCTGTCCGACCGCGAATACGAGGTGTTCGGCCTGCTGGTGGCGGGCGCATCCGTCTCCGAAATCGCCGCGCGCCTGCATCTGAGCGGCAAGACTGTGAGCACCCACAAAGCGCGCATCCTTGAAAAAATGAGCATGGACAGCGTGGCCGACCTGGTGCGCTATGCCATGGCGCACGGGCTCGGCGACACTCCGGGAAACTAAGCCCCGCGTGTAGGCATCGCCCTACAGCGCTTCCGAAACAACCGACCGCCAGTTTCAGCCCGCGCCTATGGCAGGCGCCGGACGCCATGTTCCATACTGGCCACCACAAGCACAACTGGCGGCAGACATGGATTGGGCGCAGCAGGAGCAAACATTGATGGTGTTTCTGGTTGAGGATTCGCTGGCGATCCGCGCGCGCCTCGCGGCGACGATAAAGGAAATCGCAGGGGCCGAGCTGGTCGGCGAGGCGGGGTCGGTCGGGGAAGCGATCGAGGGCATACGCTCGACCCATCCGTCCGCAGTGATCCTGGACCTGCAATTGGAGGACGGCAGCGGCCTTGAGGTGCTCAGGGCCGTGTATCCCCGCGCGCCCGCACTGCACGTGGCGGTACTCACCAATTACGCAACCGATCAGCACCGCCGCGCCTGCATGGACGCCGGCGCCGAATTTTTTCTCGACAAATCCTCCGACTTCCCGCGCATCCGGGAAATTGTCCAGCGGTGGAGTGCGCGCTCCGTCGGCGCCGCCCCTGCCCATTAGACAGATGCGACCCCGCGAATCAAAACCTTGGAGCAGAACATGACCGATGCAATGTCGTACCATGACGCACTCGATTTTGGCAGCCTGGACCAGGGAGCCACGAGCGTACAGGGGCACGAAGGCGCCAACGTCTCCGTGCGCGACTTTACGCGTTTGCTGCATATCGACTACCCCGACGATGCCTGGCTCGCGCGAACCACGTTCGCCCTGCGCCGGGTGCGCGAAGGCGAGGCCTTGGTGCACGCCGGCGACAAGTTCCATTCCCTTTATGTGGTGCGCTCCGGCTGCTTCAAGACCGTCTACACCGACTTTTCCGGCAGCGAACAGGTACTGGGATTCCCCATGTGCGGAGACCTGATGGGCGCCGACGGCATCGACAGCGGGCACTATAGTTCCACCGCAGTCTCCCTGGACACCAGCGAAGTGGTGATTGTGCCGCTCGCAAGCCTGGCGCGGCTGGTGTGCGAATGTCCCAGCCTGGAAGCCTTGCTCTATCGCGTACTCAGCCGCGAACTGGTGCGCGTGCAGAACATGGCCTGGACGCTGGGCACGCTCGGCGCCGAAGGCCGGGTGGCGGCATTCCTGCTCGGCTTGTCGGCCCGGCTGGGCGCCTTGGGGTATTCGCGCTGCTCCTTCAATCTGCGCATGACGCGGCAGGAGATCGGCAGCTACCTCGGCCTGAAGCTCGAAACGGTGAGCCGGGCGCTATCGGCGCTGAATGCCTCGGGCGTTATTCAAGTGCACCAAAGAAGCATCGATATCGTCGACGCCGATGCATTGCGCGGTGTGATCGACCTGCCTGCGGGCATCCCCGCCGGCATCGTTCCTCATACGCGCTCGGCCTCGGCGCGAAGCCGGGTCGACAACGAGGCGCGCAAGCGCAAGCCGCGCGCCCAGTTCCCACCCGCTCTTGCCTGGCGGGAACTCGCCGCGGTGTGAACTGCACTCGCCGCCAGCGCCCCACGCCATCGTGGCGCGTCCGGACGACCGACTGGAGGCGTGATAGAAGAAAAAGCAGATAGCCCAATTTCATATTATTGGCTGTCTGCTTGATTGAATTGGTGCCGCTTGTCTGGATTGAACAGACGACCTATCGCTTACAAGGCGATTGCTCTACCACTGAGCTAAAGCGGCGTCTCCGGCTGACGGTCCTGCGCAGCCCGTCTCGGCCGTCCAGCGCAATATATTATACGCGGACCATCCCGGATATCGCCCCCCGCTCCGGCTTCGCGCGGCGAAGCGGGCCCCGCCCGGCTACTTCACCCGGCGCAAGGAAGGCTTGCCCGAGGGGCGCGGCGGCTCCGGCGGCGTTTCGTCGCCAGCGTCGGCCGTGGCCGGCGTCGCTGCGGCATCCAGCGCCGTCGGCTCGAACGACAGACCCTGGCCGTTCTCGCCCGCATAGATCGCGGACACCGCGCCGACCGGAATCGAGATTTCGCGCGCGGTGCCGTTGAAACGGGCGCTGAACTCGACCAGTTCGTTCCCCATCCTGAAACGCTCGACCGCGATCGGGCCGATGTTGAGCACAATCTGGCCGTCCTTGACGTACTCCATCGGCACGCGCGTGGCCGCGTCCACTGCCACCGTAATATAGGGCGTGTAACCGCTGTCCACGCACCAGTCGTAGATGGCGCGCATCAGGTAAGGCTTGGTCGAGGGCTCGGACATTGACGCGAACGTATCCTTTTGTCTGCCCGAATGCGGCGGAGAAATTTCGCGGGGGAGTCTGCTGTTAAACCGGATACAGATCCCGCCTCGCTCGCTCGGGACGACCGCTACGCGGTCACTTGCGCATCACCTTCTCGGAGGGCGTCAGCGCCTCGATGAACGCCGGTCGCGAGAACAGGCGCTCGGCGTATTTCATCAGCGGCGCGGCCGGTTTTCCGAGCGAGACGCCGTAATGATTCAGGCGCCACAGCAGCGGCGCAATCGCCACATCGAGCATGGAGAACTCGTCGCCCAGCATGTATTTCTGTTTGACGAATATCGGCGCCAGCTCGGTCAAGCGATCGGCCACATGCGCGCGCGCTTTTTCCTGCTGCTTGGCGGTCCCGTCCTCGAGAAGGTCGATGCGGCTGAACAACTCCACCTCGAAGTTGTAAAGCAGCAGCCGCGCACGCGCGCGCATCACCGGGTCAGGCGGCATCAGCTGCGGATGGGGGAAACGCTCGTCGATGTATTCGTTGATGATGTTCGACTCGTACAGGACCAGGTCGCGCTCGACCAGCACCGGCAGGCGGTTATAGGGGTTCATCACCGCGATGTCTTCCGGTTTGTTGAACAAGTCGACATCGATGATCTGGAAGTCCATGCCCTTCTCGTACAGCACGATGCGGCAGCGCTGTGAAAACGGGCAGGTCGTGCCGGAATACAGGTTCATCATGATTGCCAAAGCCTTCGAAAATGAGGCGAGCGGCGCCCGCCCTTTGATCTAGCTTCCAGTCTTGCAACTGGCCTCTAGATCAGTGCACGTCTTTCCAATATTCCCTTTTCAGCAGATAGACGAGCGGCCACAAGGCGAGCAGGTACAGCAGCACGAAAATGCCGATGTGCTTGCGGGTGAGCGCAGCCGGCTCGCCCATGTAAACGAGGAAATTGACCAGATCGGCTACGGTCTGGTCGAACTGCAACGGAGTGAGGCTGCCGGGTACCGCCATTTCGTATTTGACCACCTCGCCATGTCCTTTCTCGCCTTCTTCCCCTTTGGCCGCCTGCACGACGCGCACGCGCTGACCCTGCAGTTGCCACAGCGGATTCGGCATACCGACGTTCTGGAACACGGTGTTGTTCCAGCCTGTGGGCCGGGCCGGATCCCGGTAGAACCCGCGCAGGTAGCTGTAGAGCCAGTCGGCGCCGCGCGCGCGCGCGATTACCGACAGGTCGGGAGGGGCGGCGCCGAACCATTTGCGCGCGTCCTTCGGGGCAAAGGAGACTTTCATCAGATCACCCACCTTGGCGCCGGTGAAAATAAGGTCGTCCTTGATCTGCGACTCGTTCAGGCCAATATCCCTCAGCCGGTTCCAACGCATGAGCGAGGCGCTGTGGCAATTGAGACAGTAGTTGACGAAGGTGCGCGCGCCGCGCTGCAGGCTGATCACGTTGGTCTGATCGATCGGGGCGGTGTCCAGCCGCACGCCTCCCTCCGATGCCCTCGAGGGCGATGCCACAAAAACCGCCGCCGGTAACAACAGGGTTGCAATGAGCTTCTTCATTAGTGGGTCACCCTTTCCGGTTCGGGTTTGGTCTTGTCCACCCTCGTGTACCAGGGCATCAGGATGAAGAACAGGAAGTAGATCACCGTACAGATGCGCGTCGCCACCGTCGCCCGAGGAACGCCGCCCAGCCATGCGCCGGCCGAGCCCCACACCGTGATCGGCTCGGTGCCGAGGTAACCGAGCAGGAGAAACACGAAGACGAAGGCGGTCAGTGCCCCCTTGAAATACGGGCCGCGGTAGCGGATCGATTTCGCCGCACTGCGGTCGAGCCAGGGCAGACCGAACAGGATCATCACCGAACAACCCATGGTCACCACGCCCGGGAACTGCGAATTGAACAACGGCGGCACCGAGCGCAGGATCGAATAATAGGGGGTGAAATACCACACCGGCGCGATATGCGGCGGGGTCTGCAGCGGATTCGCCGGGAAGAAGTTATTGTGCTCGAGGAAGTAGCCGCCCATCTCCGGCGCGAAGAACACGATGGTCGCAAACACGATCAGGAACACGACCACGCCGAGTATGTCCTTCACCGTGTAGTAGGGATGAAACGGAATGCCGTCCAGCGGAATGCCCTTGGCGTCCTTGTGCTTGCTGATCTCGATGCCGTCCGGATTGTTCGAGCCGACCTCGTGCAGAGCCAGCAGGTGCGCCACCACCAGTCCCAGCAAAACCAGCGGGATGGCGATCACGTGCAGCGCGAAGAAACGGTTGAGCGTCGCGTCCGAAATGACGTAGTCGCCACGGATCCAGAGCGAGATATCCGGCCCGACGAAGGGGATCGCGGAAAACAGATTGATGATCACCTGCGCGCCCCAGTAGGACATCTGCCCCCAGGGCAGCAGATAGCCGAAAAAGGCCTCCGCCATGAGGCACAGATAGAGAAGCATGCCGAAGATCCACAGCAGTTCGCGCGGTTTGCGGTGAGAGCCGTACAGGACCGAGCGGAACATGTGCAGATAGACGCAGATGAAGAAGGCCGATGCGCCGGTCGAATGCATGTAGCGGATGATCCATCCGCCCGGCACTTCGCGCATGATGTATTCCACCGACCCGAACGCGAGGTTGGCATCCGGCTTGTAGTTCATGGTGAGGAATATGCCGGTCACGATCTGGATCACCAGCACCAGCATGGCGAGGGATCCGAAGTAGTACCAGAAGTTGAAATTCTTCGGCGCGTAGTACTCTGCGAGATGGGCCTTCCAGGTCGAAATCAGCGGAAAGCGCTGGTCAACCCAGGTGAGCGCGCCATCCAGGGCAACGGATCCCGTACCGGTAACCGGTGGTTTTTCTGCGGCAGCCATGCGTCATGCCCCTTTCGTGTCGTCGCCGATGAGAATGCGCGTATCCGACAGATACGTGTATTTCGGCACTTCGAGATTGATTGGTGCCGGCGAGCCCTTGTAGACGCGCCCGGCGAGATCGAACCTGGACCCGTGACAGGGACACAGCCAGCCCCCCTCCCAGCTTGCGCCCATTTGCGCCTTGTCCCCCATCGGCTCGGGCTCGGGCGAGCAACCCAGGTGGGTGCAGATACCCACCAGCACCAGTATGTCGGGCTTGATCGAGCGGTATTCGTTCTTCGCGTACTCGGGCTGCTGCGGCACGTCGGAATGGGGGTCGGACACTTTGTTGTCGACCTTCGCCAGGCCGTCGAGCATTGCCTTGGTGCGGCGTACTATCCAGACCGGCTTCGAACGCCATTCCACCGTCATGATCTGGCCCGGTTCAAGCGTGCTGATGTCGGCCACGACCGGCGCGCCGCCAGCTTTGGCGCGCTCAGAAGGCAGCCAGCTTGCCGCGAACGGCACGGCTGCCGCCACGCCCGCGACGCCGCCCGCGGCGCAAGTACCGATCACCAAGTTGCGCCTTCCCTTGTTGATTTTCTTGACGTCACTCATCAAAGGTTCCTCGATTTACGAAATTGTGCCGCATGCAAAAATTGGCGATTATACCTGAAAGTGCCGGATCTATTAAAGTGTTTTACGCTAACGCCATGAAATAGATAAACAAATGGACCCGGCCCCAAGAATCAGGATTCATCTCGAATTGGAATTTTCGCTGAGCCGCGTGCTGTTGTGCGCATCCACGTGCGCTGCGACGAATTTCGCCGCGCCCTTCCACCGGCAGCGCATTTGGGCAATAATTCCCCAATTGGGAGACCTCCGGCAGACCAGCCATGCAAGGGATCGATTTTTCGCGTTGCATCGCGGCATCCATCGTATAGGCCAGCCAGAATCGCATCCGCCCTTGCGGCGGCGCGTCATCCGCCCTGCGCCAGGAAGCGCGAACCACGAACAAGGATAAGCGATGTACCGACTCTGGCTGACCTTCGCGCAGACAGCCACCATCTGCCTCGGCATGCTGTTTGTTGTTGCCACGCTCAAACCGGAATGGCTGCCGGGCAAGCCCGTCGTCCCGGTCGAGGTGAATCGGGCGCCCATTCCCGCAGCGACCGCGAAGTGCAACAAGACCGTTTCCTACAGCGACGCGGTGCGCAAGGCGGTTCCGGCGGTGGTGAGCATTTTCACCAGCAAGGAAGTGCAGCGGCCGAGCAACCCGTTCATGAACGACCCCTTGTTCCGCCGCTTCTTCGGCGACCGCTTCAGCGACGAGGCGCAGCGCGCGTTCAGCCTGGGCTCGGGCGTGATCATCAGCCCCAGCGGTTATATCCTGACCAACCAGCACGTGGTCGAGGCCGCGGACGAAATCGAAGTAGCGCTTTCCAATGGCAAAAAACTCGCGGCCAAGGTCGTCGGCAGCGATCCTGAAACCGACCTCGCGGTGCTGCGCGTCGACGCGCAGAACCTGCCGTCCATCACGCTGGGTCATGCGGAGAAGCTGAGGGTCGGCGACGTGGTGCTCGCCATAGGCAACCCGCTGGGCGTCGGCCAGACGGTGACCATGGGCATCGTCTCGGCGCTGCACCGAACCGGCCTGCGCATCAACACGTTCGAGAACTTTATCCAGACCGACGCGGCGATCAACCAGGGAAATTCCGGCGGTGCGCTGATCGACACCTCGGGCAATCTGGTCGGCATCAACACCGCGATACTGTCGCAATCGGGCGGCTCCATCGGCATCGGCTTCGCCATCCCGGTTTCCACCGCCAAACAGGTAATGGATCAGTTGATCGCAACCGGCGTCGTTACGCGCGGCTGGGTGGGCGTGGAATTGCAGAACATTACGCCGGAGCTGGCCGACTCGTTCAAATTGGGCAGCACCGCCGGCGTGCTGATCGCCGGGGTGCAGCGGGGCAGTCCCGCCGATCACGCCGGCATCAAACCCGGGGATATCGTGCTTGCCGTGAACGGCAAGCAGGTCAACGATCCGAACTCCATGCGCAGCCTGATTGTCGCATTGGCCCCAGGCAAGCAGGTCAGGATCAAGCTCAAGCGCGGCAAGCGCGAAATGGAACTTGCGGTGCATGTGGGCAAACGGCCCAAGCTGGAACCCGAGCCCGAGTAGCAGGCACCTACAAGAAGAGAGAAGCGCGCGGAGGCCGGACCAGCCCTCAGGCGCCGAGAAATGTTTCCACCAATCCGATCTGACCCGGCACGTTGAGCGCGGGCGCGTGGCCGCAGCCGGCGATTTCCACCACTCGCGCGCGCGGGCCCCGTTTGCGCATCGCCTGCGCCGTTTCGGCCAACAGCAGGTCCGAATTCGCGCCGCGCAGGCACAGTACCGGAATGTCGAGCGCGTCGTACTCGGGCCACAGATCGTAGTCGTGCGGGAAATTGACGAACTGGCGCACCATGTCCGGATCGTAGTGGGGCGTGATGCGGCCGTCGGGCAGGCGCCGCGCCGACGTTTCGGTGAGTTTGGTCCACTCGCGCTCGGTGAGCATGCCGTAAGGCGCATACACCTTGCGGAAGTAGGCTTCCAGCTCGCTTACGCGGTCGAACGCCGCCGGATTCCCCGCATAGTTCCTGATGCGCTCGATCGCCGCGTCCGCCAGTTGCGGGCCGTTGTCGTTCAGCACCAGCTTGTCGATGCGGCCGGCCAGCGCGCCGCCTTTGTGGCTCGCGAGCTTGATGCCGATCGCACCGCCCATTGAAGTGCCGACCCAGTGCATGCGCGCGATGTCCAGTGCGTCGCAGAACGCGGCCGCCAAGCGCGCATAGAACTCGAGACAATATTCGCGGTCGGGCTGCGGGCTCCACTGCGACAGGCCGCGGCCGATGGTATCCGGGCAGATCACCCGGTAGCGCCGCGCAAGCGATGCGGCGAGGTCGTCGAAATCGCGCCCGGTGCGCGCGAGGCCATGCCACATGACGACGGTCGCGGCATCGGCTTGGCCCCATTCGGTGTAATGCAGCTCGCGCTCCAGCACCGTGATGTAGCGCGATCTGATGTTCATTGCTTGGTCCTCAGAATATGAAACGACACGAGGGGAAACGTCCCCTCGTGCTCCCCTAAGTCAGCGCGTAGCAAAATGATGCCCTTTGTCACGGCTTCTTAGCTTGCCGACAATGCCAGCAGGAAAGCGGTACACGCTGAGAATGAACAGTATCCCCAGCCACAATAGCCAGCGATCCGGATGCACCAGGGCCGGCAACAGCGGTATGCCGGCGGCCGCATGGCTGGCAAGTTTCATCAGATCCTGCAGGTAGGTTTGCGCGATCACGAACAAGGTCGCACCGACCACCGCGCCATACATGGTCCCCATGCCGCCGATCACCACCATCAGCAGGATGTCGACCATGATGTCGAACGACAGCGTGGTGGCAGGGCCGGCGTAGCGCAGCCACAGCGCATAGAGAATGCCGGCGGCGCTGGCTGCGAGCGCGGCCACGCAGTTGGCGACGCTGCGATAAACCACGCTGCGATAGCCGATTGCCTCGGCGCGGAAATCGTTTTCGCGGATTGCCTGCAACACGCGGCCGAAGGGCGAGTTCACCACCCGCAACAACGCCAGAAACAGCGCTGCCGCGGCGAAGAACACGAAATAGTACGAGACGATCCTGCCGTCGATGTCGACGCCGAACAGCGGTGCCGCCAGCAGCTTGTTTCCGGGCAGCAGCACTTGCGGCAGCGTGTAGGTGAGCCCGTCCTCGCCGCCGGTGAACCCGGAAAGCTGCGAGGCGAGAATGGCGAAGAACGCGGCCACCGCAAGGGTGATCATGGCGAAGAATATGGTCTTGACCCGCAGCGACAGGACGCCGATCAAGAGCGCAAGCAGCGCCGAGCAGGCAAGCGCGGCAATGCTGCCCAGGGCGAGGCTGCCCCAGGTCGGGCCCAGACTGGACGCAGCGATGGCGATGCCGTAGGCGCCGATGCCGAAAAACATGGTGTGCGCGAAGGAAACGATGCCGGTGTAGCCCAGCAGCAGGTCGTAGCTCGCCACCAGCAGGATGAACACGCACACCTTGGCGGCGACGTCGAGCGAGCGCGTTCCCGGAAACACGAACGGCGCGAATGCGAGTCCGGCGAGAATCACGAGCAAGACTGCCGTCAGCGCGCGGCTGCGCGGGTAGTCGTCGGAGAGGAGCGTGCGAATCACAGTCATCTCTTCGCCACCGGATACAGCCCCTGCGGCCGCCACAGCAGGATCAGCACCATCAACAGGATGTTGGAACCGAGCGCAACCTTGGGGGCGAGAAAGCCGACGTAGTTCGCGATCAGGCCCACCAGCAGCGCGCCGATAAAACAGCCGCCGACCGAGCCCAGCCCGCCGATGATAATGACGATGAAGATCAGGATCATCACCTGCATGCCCATGGCCGAGGTGACCGTCTCCTGGTACAACGCCCACATCACTCCACCCAGGCCGGCAAGCGCGGAGCCTGCCGTGAACACGCCTATGAACACGCGGCGGATGCGGTAGCCGAGCGACTCCACCATCTCGCTGTCCTCGACCCCGGCGCGGATCAGCAGGCCGACGCGGGTACGGTTGAGCACCAGGAACATTGCAGCGAATACCGCGAGTCCGACCAGGACCGCGAGCACTCGGTATTTTTCGATGGCTATATCGCCGTAGATGAAGCTGCCGCGCAGCGTCGCCGGCTTGGACAGCGCGATCATGTCCGGCCCCCAGATTGCGATGATCAGTTGCTCGGCCACGATCAAACCACCCATGGTGATCAGAATCTGCTTCAGGTGCTGGCCGTATACCGGTTTGATGATCACGCGCTCGAAAGCAAGACCGATAGCCCCGGCCGCCACCATCGCAGCGAGGATCGCCAGCAGCAAGGCCGCAAGATTCATCCACAGACTGTCCGCATGTGTCCAGGCGGCGAGCGGGAGCAGCACGCTGGTGGCGACGAAGGCGCCGATGGTGATGAAGGCGCCATGGGCGAAATTCATCACGTCCATCAGGCCGAACACCAGCGTCAGTCCCGAAGCCATGATGAATATCATCATCCCCATGGCCAGGCCCGCCACGGTCAGCGTTATCCAGGTCGGCAGACTGGGAATCAGCGGTAGCGCCGCGAGCGCGATTACCGGGATCAGCGCGAGCGGAATCTTGTCCAGATGCGCTACCGGCAGCGCGTCTTTGGCCTGGCTCATTGGTGTACGTCCAGCGACAAGCCGAGCAGCCTCTGCTGCAGCGCCGCGTCAGCGGCCAAATCGCTCATATTGCCGCTATGCACGATGCGGCCCGAATCCATCACCGCGACGGTGTCGCCGAGCGCACGCGCAAAATTGAAATTCTGCTCCACCAGCAGAATAGTGGTATCGGTGCGCTTCAACTCGCGAAATGCATCGACCATGTGGGCGATGATCGCGGGCGCGAGGCCCTTGGTCGGCTCGTCCACGAGCAGCAGCTTTCTCGGCTCTATCATGGCGCGCGCAATCGCGAGCATCTGCTTTTGCCCGCCTGACAGAAAACCGGCCGGCAGCTGCCAGAACTTTTTCAGTGCGGGAAACAGCCCGAACACCCAGTCCAGGCGACGCTCTTCGATCGGCCCCGAACGTGCCGCCAGCGTCAGGTTCTCGCGCACGGTGAGCCCGGCGAAAATGCCCATAGCCTCGGGCACGTAGCCGATGCCGAGCCGCGCCACCGCCGGCGTCGCACGGCCGACGATGTCGACGCCGTCGAATGCTATGCGACCAGCCGACGCTTTCCACAATCCCATAATGGTACGCAGGCAGGTGGTCTTGCCGGCGCCGTTCCTGCCGAGCAGCATGGTGAGCCCGCCTTGCGGCACGACAAAATCTACGCCCTGCAGAATATGGTAATGGCCGATGCGGGTGTTGACGCCGCTGAGCGCGAGCAGATTACTCATGACCGGCGAGCCCAAGATAAGCCTGCTGCACGATGGGCGAAGCAATCACCTCCGCCGGCTCGCCGTCGGCGACGAGCTCGCCCTGGTGCAGCACGATGATGCGGTCGGCGAGAGACCTGACCACATCCATCTTGTGCTCGACCAGCAGTATGGTCTTGTCCCCCTGGTTCTTGATCTCGTGGATCAGCTCCAGGATCACCGGTACCTCGTCCACACTCATGCCGGCAGTGGGCTCATCGAACATGAACAGATCGGGATCGAGCGCGAGCAGTATCGCCACTTCGAGCTTTCTTTGGTCGCCGTGCGCCAGCGCCGAGGCGAGGGTATCGCGCCGGTCGGCAAGTCTGACACGGTGCAGAAAATGTTCGGCACGCTCGACCAGCTCGACATGGCCGGACCACACGGAGAACAGGTTCAGGCCCATGCCGGCGTGCGACTGTACCGCCAGGCGCACGTTTTCGAGCACGGAGAGCTGCGGGAACAGATTGGTGAGCTGGAACGCGCGCCCCATGCCGCGCCGGGTGCGCTGCGGGGCGGCAAGCGCGGTGATGTCCTCGCCGTAGAGCGTGACGCGGCCTTCGGTCGGCCGCAACTGTCCGGAAATCAGATTGAAGTAGGTGGTCTTGCCGGCGCCATTGGGACCGACGATAGCGGTGAGCGTGTCGGCGCGAAACGCACAGGACACCCGGTTGACCGCGACATGGCCGCCGAAGCGGACGCTGAGGCCATGGGTCTCGAGAACCGGATGTTCGCCGGGGCGCGGTTCGGACATAGTCAGTTATGGTGGCGCACAACAAGCGCTGGATGAACGGCGCCTGCGCCCGTTCCATCCAGCGGAGTTAAACCGGCGCGGCGTCCGGCTTTAACGCTTGTTCTTGATCGGAATGGACATCTCGGAGGCCGGGATCTCGCGCACCAAGTCCAGCAGATCCCACTCGTTCTTCTGGTCCTTCAATTTCTTGATGCGGAACTGATACATGTCCTGCATCGCCTGATGGTCCGCCTTGCGGAAGGTCATCATGCCCTTGGGCGTCTCGAACGACATGCCCTCCATGGCGGCGATGAGTTTTTCGGTGTCGGTGCCGCCCGCCTTCTTGATCCCGTCGACCACAGCCATCGCCGCGGCAAAGCCACCCGCGGTAAAGAAATCCGGCGGCTGGCCGTAACGCTTTTCATGCTCCTTCACCAGCCAGTCGTTCATCTTGTTCTTGGGGAAAGCGTAGTAGTAGTAGATCGCGCCCTCGACCCCGGCGTAGTTCCTCCAGGTCTTCATCACCGGCAGGATGTTGCCGCCCGGCGCGAGCTCGATGCCGTAGCGCCCCGGGTCCATCCCCATGATCTTCACCATCGGATTCGCTCCGGCCCATATGATAGCCAGCACCTTGCGCCCGGGTTTGCCCTTCAGCGCCTCGAAAATGCGCTGCGCGGGAGCGGTGAAGTCGGTCGTGGCCGCCGGCGCGTATTCCTCGTGGATGATCTTCGCCTCGGGATTGGCCTTGGCCAGGGCCTCCTTGAACGCCTTGACGCCGTCGCGGCCGAAGGCATAGTCCTGGGCCAGGGTCGCGATCGTGACCTTGCCCTTCAGCGTTGCCGCGGCCGCTACCGCATCCTGGGTCGAAGTGCGCGAAGTGCGGAAGATGTACCGGTTCCACTTGTCGCCGGTGATCGAATCGGCGACCGCCGGCTCGACCACCAGTATTTTCTTATATTCCTGCGCCACCGGCAGCATGGCCAGGGCAACGCCGGAATTGACCGGACCGACCGCGATATCCACCTTGTCGTCGCCGTAGGCGGCGGCGAGCTGCGCCTTGCCCACGTCCGGTTTGTTTTGCGTGTCCTTGTCGATCACCACGATCTTGCGCCCGAGTACCTCCATCTTGCCGCCGGTGGCGTATTCCAGCCCCATTTCGAAGCCGATGCTCGACTGCTTGGCATAGGCCTCGAGCGGCCCGGTCTTGCCGTACACGTGCGCAATCTTGATCTCCTGCGCCCAGGCGGAGCCGGCGCATAGTGCAAGCGCGAAACCGGCGATGATTGCGTGTCTGATGTGCATGATTCCCCCTTGTTATCGTCTGAATTCTGAATGCGGAGAGCCGGAAAACGCTCCGTTCACGGCGCCATGCTAGCGGAGCCGATCGCTATCGTGTTCGCATTTATGCTCCCTTTCACCCCCCGAAAGGGTAGAAAATGCGGAATATGGCCAAACGCCGCCTGCCCACCCCCCCACTGACCAAACTGGCGCCGCCCTCGAGCGAGGCACTGCTGCTTGCGCGCCCGGGGGTGCTGGCGAGATTCTGCGATCTGCGCACGAGCAAGCTGGCACTGGTCACCGCTGCCAGCGGCTCGGGCAAATCGACCCTGATGTCGCAGGGCTATCTGGCGCTCGCCGCGCAGGGCATGGAGGTGTGCTGGCTTTCACTGGACGCCTCGGACAACGACGCGCAGCGTTTCTGCTCCAGTCTGATCGCGGCGGTGCAGCGCGCTCGCCCCGCGACCGGCAGTGAAGCCTACGAGATGATGCGCTCGGCGGCGCGCGTGCCGCTGCAGGAAGTGATGGCAAGCCTGATCAACGACCTCACCACCAGCACAGCCGCGCTGGCGATTTTCATCGACGATTTCCAGGAAATCACCGATAGTGCCGTGCAGTCGGCGGTGAGCTATCTGCTGCAATATTCGGCCGTCAGCATTCATTTTGCAATCGCCAGCCAGACCCGGCCGCCGCTGGCGATCGCGCGCCTGCGCGCGCGCGGTGCCGTGATCGAGCTGGGCTTTGCCGAGCTGCGCTTCTCGCCGCTGGAAATCCGCGACTATCTGCACGGACTGAAGAAGCTCAAAGTTTCGGAGGCGCAGATCGGCATGCTGGCGGAGCAGACCGAAGGCTGGATCGGCGGGCTGCAGCTGGCAACCATCGCATTGGCGCAGCGCGCCAGCGCCGCGCCGCCGCTCGCGCTGGATGCGGGCGAGCGCCTCGGCGTCGCCAGCTTCGCCGACTACCTGCTCGAGGACATCGTGTCGCGGCAGGCGCCCGCGCTGCGCGATTTCCTCGATCGCACTGCGGTACTCGACCAGTTCAGCGCGCCGCTGGCCGATGCGGTCACCGGACGACGCGACGGCCACGCGCGCATCGCCGAACTGGAGCGAGCCAATCTGTTCATCCTGCGCCTGGACCAGGGCCGCATCTGGTACCGCTACCATCATCTGTTCTCGGCCTTTCTGCGCCAGCGCCTCAAGGCGAGCGACCCGGCGCTGCTGAAATCGCTCTACCAGCGCGCATGCAACTGGCTCGCGGCCAACGAACTACCCGCAGACGCGCTGCGCTACGCCTTGCGCGGTGGCCTCTACGGTCCGGCGGCCCGGCTGCTCGAGCATTACGGCCGCAATCTGCTGCGCGAAGGCAACTTGAAGGAGCTGCACACCTGGCTGGAGGCGCTGCCGCGGACAGCGATCGCACATTCGGCCACGCTGTGCGTGCTCGAAGCCTGGACGCATCTGTATCTCGGTGACGCGCTCGCCGCGATCCGCTCGATTCGCGCCGCCGAACTGGCAATAGAGCGCGCCGGGCCGGACAAGCGCGCCGCAGCGGGGATGTCTATGCTGCGAGCGGAATTGCAGATCCTGCGCACCATGACCGGGGTGACGCGTTACGACCTGCCCGACGTTGCCGGCCTCAACGCGGATCTGCCGCAGGCCTTCGGTCTTGAAGATCCGCTGCAGCGCGCCTATGCGCACGTCGTGCTGGGCTATGCCGAACGCCTCGCCGGCCAACTGGAAGGCGCGCGCGGGCAATTCACCGAAGCGGTGCGTATCTCCGACGCAAGCGAGGAAACGGTGGTGAACCTGATGGCTCGCTACAACATCGCCATTGTCGACTATCTGCGTGCGCGCCCGGACATCGCGGCGGCCGAGCTCGCGCACTGGCTGTTGGATCCGCGCAACCGGCGCTGGCTCAGAACAGGCAGCGCCGGTTTCCTGCGCGTGGCTCTGGCGATCATGCGGCTCGAGCTCAACGAAACGGGGGCGGCACTGGCCGAGCTGGGCGAGGCGATCGACCTGCTCGACGCGACGCAGACCTACGCCTTCGTCGGTGTGGCCCAGGTGATCCGCGCCCAGGCCCTGATCTTGCTGGGCGAGTACGCGGCAGCCGAAGCCGACCTGGCGCGCGCGCGCGTTGTTGGCGCCGAACGCAATATCGACCGTGTCGGCTTTCGCGCCGACCTCGTCGAAGCGCGGCTGGCCTGCCGCAGCGGCGAGCTGGGGCGCGCCGAGGCGTGCCTGCGTCGCGCGCGCACCATGCTGGAGATGTCCGGCCACGCGGCGGTGGCGCTGCACACCGAGCATCACGCATCCTGGGTAAGCGGCTCGATCGAGTTGGCGCTTGCCCGCGCGCGCTTTTCCGGGGCACTCAAACTTGCCACCGCCGGTCTGACGCAGGCGCGGCGCGCCGGACGCATCCGCGTGCAAATCGAGTTCCGTATCTGGCAAGGGCTTGCCCGCGATGGCATGGGGCATGCCCCCGCCGCAGCCAAAGCGATCGGCGAGGCGCTGGCGCTGGCCGCGCCGGCCGGGATCGTCTATCCCTTCCTCGCAGTCGGCAGCGGACTTGCAGGACTGCTGCAAAGCCACAGTGGCGCGCATGCCGCGTTCGCGCAGCGCATCGCGCAGGCGCTGGGACAAGGCAGCACGGAAGCGGCACGGCCCGATTCACCTCAGCAGCCGCTGCCGCTGCACCAGCGCGAAGTGCAAATCCTCAAATTGCTGGGCCTGGGCCTCAGAAACCGCGAAATCGGCCAGCGCTTGTTCATTTCCGAAGAAACGGTGAAGTGGTATCTGAAGAAAATCTACGAGACGCTTCAGGTCGGCAATCGCACGCACGCTCTGGTGCGCGCGCGCGAGCTGGGCGTAATGCAGTAAGTCCGGCGAGTGCCGGCTACTGTAGCGGCTCTTGCTCGGCCTCGGCCGGATCCGACGGGCGGTCCGCCGCCTCGTCCGCCTCGTCTGCCTTGGCGCCGTGTTTTCCGAGAAAGCGATCCATCAGTCGCGCCAGAATCAAGCCGAATTCGAACAGCAGGCACATCGGGACCGCAAGCAGGAGCTGAGATATCGCGTCCGGCGGCGTGACGACCGCGGCCACGACAAAAGCGCCGACGATCACATAGGGGCGCACCGCCTTGAGCTTCTCCACGGTGAGTACGCCGGTGCGCACCAGCACAACCTCGACCAGCGGAATCTCGAAGGTGATACCGAACGCCATAAACATGGTCAGCACGAAGCTCAGGTAGGACGCGATGTCCGGCGCGGGCGTAATGCTCTTGGGTGCGAAGTGGATGATGAAGCGAAATACCCAGTTGAACACCACGAAATAGCAGTACGCGACTCCGGCGATGAACAGCAGGGTGCTGCCAAACACCAGCGGCAGCGCAAAGCGCTTTTCATGCTTATACAGACCCGGCGCGATGAACGCCCAGATCTGGTACAGCACATAGGGCAACGCCAGCAGAAAGGCCGTCATCAGCCCGACTTTGAGCGGCACCAGAAACGGCGTAATGACGCCGGTGGCGATCATGTGCGTGCCCTGGGGCAGGGTGCGCATCATCGGCAGCGCCAGAAGATCGTAGATCTCGGACACACCAGGCCAGAACCAGAGCACCACGAACACCCCGAGCACGGCGTAAATGGAACGCAGCAGCCGGTCGCGCAGCTCGACCAGATGGGAAATGAACGTGTCCTGCTCGATCACTAAGGTTTCATGCCTTGGGTGCCGTCGCCGGATCTGCCGCCGGCTTGGTTTCCAGCACTAGGTCCAACTGTGCCGAAACGGCAGGGTCTTCTTCGGCGGCCGAGGGCTCTGTCGGCGCCGAAACAGCTGGGACCTCTTCATCAGCCGAGGGCTCTGTTGCAGCGGGCTCGGCCTTGGCTTCGGCCGCCTCGGAGATACTTTGGTTCAGCGACTCGCCCGTCGCCTTCAGCTCCTGGCCGACCTCGGCCACCGACTCCTTCATCGAGTTTGCCGCATCCTTAAAACTATCCCTGATGCCACTCAGTTCACTCATGTCGACTTCGCGCTGGATATCCGCCTTCACGTCGTTGATATAGCGTTGCGCGCGCCCCAACAGCGCACCGGCCGTACGCGCGACCCGAGGCAGACGCTCAGGACCGATCACGATCAAGGCCACCAGCGCGACGACGACCAGCTCGGAAAATCCAATATCGAACATATCAGGGCCCGGGATACTGCGAGAAAAACAAGCGAGCGCGGGGCGCCGGGGCAGGACGTCAGCGCGCTGGGCTCACCACCGCACTTATGTGCTCTTGGACTTTTCCTTGATTTCGCCCTCGATGATGTTGCCTTCCGGCCTCTTCGAGTCGCCGGCGGCGGCGTCGGGTTTGTCGGAGGAGGCCTCCTTCATTCCCTCCTTGAATCCCTTCACCGCACCGCCCAGGTCGGCGCCCATGTTGCGCAGCTTCTTGGTGCCGAATATCAGCATGACTATGACCAGAACGATCAGCCAATGCCAAATTGATTCAAAACCCATGGCTATACTCCTTCAAATATCCACCAGACCGGAACGCAGCCGCCGCGCCACTTTCCGGAACAGGGAAAACATGGCCGGGAACAAGCTCGCCGCCCAGACTTCCCTAACGTTTGATCATCCCCGGCAGAACGTCTTTGCCGCCGACGATGTGCATGTGCAAATGATACACCTCTTGGCGGCCGACGCGTCCGGTGTTGATGATGGTGCGCCAACCGTCGTCGCACCCCTGCCCGACAGCCAGTTTCGACCCCAGCGCAAGCATTTTGCCCAGCAGCATCTGGTGGCCGAGGTCGACCTGCGCCAGCGAGGCGATATGCAGCTTCGGGATGACCATGAAATGCACCGGCGCCACCGGGCGGATATCGTGGAACGCGACAATGTCCTCGTCCTCGAATATCTTGTTGCAGGGAATCTTGCCGTCGACGATCTTGCAGAAAACGCAGTCTTCCAAGTCGGCCCCCTTATTTACGCTCGGACTCGACGCGCGGACTCGCGGCCCTTGCCGCCTTTTCGTCTATGCCGGAAATGCCCTCGCGGCGCCTGAGCTCGAACAGCACGTCGGCGGGCCGCAGGCCATAGTGCGACAGCATGATCAGGCAGTGAAACCACAGGTCGGCGGTCTCCCCGACGATACGCAGCTTGTCGCCGTCCTTGGCCGCCATCACTGTCTCGGTGGCCTCCTCGCCGATCTTTTTCAGGATGGCGTCTTCGCCGTGCGCGAGCAGCCTGGAGACGTAGGATGCCTCTGCATCGCCGCCTTTGCGCGCCGCTATCGTATCCGCCAGGCGGTCGAGTATATCGCTCATGTTCGCTTGTCCTTGAACGCCGGGGCCATGCCCCTTTGTGAATTTCCCAAGTGTACGCGCGTTGATCGGGCATCGCCCGCTCAGCGCTTCACTTGCGGTATATCTCCTTGGGATCCTTGATCACCGGATCGGCCTCGACCCACTTTCCGTCCGAATATTTCTGGAAAAAACAATTGTGCCGGCCCGTGTGGCAGGCGATGCCGCCGACCTGCTCCACGCTGAGCAATATTACATCCTCGTCGCAATCCAGGCGCAGCTCCCGCACTTTCTGCACATGGCCGGATTCTTCGCCCTTGTGCCATAGTTTTCGGCGCGAGCGCGACCAATAGACCGCCTCGCCGCTGGAAACCGTCTGTGCCAGCGCCGCGCGGTTCATCCAGGCGACCATCAGCACCTTGCGGCTTTCAGCCTCCTGCGCAATCGCCGGCACCAAGCCGTTGGCGTCCCATTTCACTTTGTCGAGCCAGTCCATGTCTACCCAATAACCAATAATTAAGAATCAAGCGGTTGCGCAACGGGTCAGCGGCAGCAGCTGCCGCCGTTACGGCCCGGGCGTCACAGCCTGACTTCGATGCCGCGCGATGCCATTAGTTCCTTCGCCTGGCGCACGCTGTACTCGCCGTAGTGAAAAATGCTTGCGGCGAGTACTGCATCGGCCCGGCCCTCGAGTATGCCGTCGACCAGGTGCTCGAGCTTGCCGACGCCGCCGCTGGCGATCACAGGCACATCCACTGCATCGGCTACCGCGCGCGTCAGCTCCAGATCGAAGCCGGACTTGGTGCCGTCGCGGTCCATGCTGGTGAGCAGGATTTCGCCCGCGCCCAGGGTCTGCATTTTACGCGCCCATTGCACCGCATCCAAGCCGGTGGGTTTGCGCCCCCCATGGGTGTAGACCTCCCAGCCGAATCCGGCGCCGGCCGCGTCCCCTTTTGGATCGACGCGTTTCGCGCCCCCTTTTGGATCGACGCGTTTCGCG
>CAZRMO010000006.1:0-18235 GCA_964601155.1 uncultured Enterobacteriaceae bacterium | reverse complement strand
GTCCCCTTTTGGATCGACGCGTTTCGCGCCCCCTTTTGGATCGACGCGTTTCGCGTCGATGGCCACGACGATGCACTGCGCGCCGTAGCGGCCGGAGGCGTCTGCCACCAGTTGCGGATTCTGTACCGCGGTGGTGTTGATCGATACCTTGTCCGCGCCGGCGTTGAGGAGTCGGCGCACGTCATCGACCTTGCGCACGCCACCGCCTACAGTGAGAGGAATAAACACCTGCGCCGCCACCGCCTCGATGATATGCAGGATCAGGTCGCGCTCGTCCGAGCTCGCGGTGATATCGAGGAAGGTAAGCTCGTCGGCACCCTGATCGTCGTAGCGGTGCGCGATCTCCACCGGGTCGCCGGCGTCGCGCAAACCGACGAAATTCACCCCCTTCACCACGCGGCCGCGGGTGACATCGAGACAGGGAATGACACGCTTGGCTAGGCCCATGGGCTTGGCGGCGAAACGAGGGCGAAGGATACCGCCTGTGCGCTCATGCCTGTCCTTTCTCCTTTTTCCCTTGCCCCAATTTATCCGCCATCGCTTGCGCCTTCTTGAAGTCGACCGTTCCCTGATAGATGGCGCGTCCGGTAATGACGCTGGTGATGCCTTCGGCTTCGATTTTGCACAGGGCCTTGACGTCGTTGAGGTCGGTGAGCCCGCCGCTCGCGATCACCGGCACCACCAACTCGCGTGCCAGCCTGACCGTGGCCTCAATGTTGACCCCGTTGAGCATGCCGTCTCGGCCTATGTCGGTATAGATCACGGCTTCGACGCCGTAGTCCTGGAACTTGCGCGCTAGGTCGATCACGTCGTGTCCCGTCATCTTCGACCAGCCCTCCACTGCGACCTTGCCGTCCTTGGCGTCCAGTCCGACGATGACGTGGCCGGTGAATGCGGCACAGGCGTCCTGCAGGAAACCGGGGTTTTTCACCGCCGCCGTGCCGATGATGATGTAGCTGATGCCGTCGTCGAGATAGCGTTCGATGGTGTCCAGATCGCGGATGCCGCCGCCCAGTTGTATCGGAATCCTGCCGCCAATCGCGCTGACGATATCCTTGATCACGCTCTCGTTCCTGGGCTTGCCCGCGACCGCGCCGTTCAGGTCGACCAGATGCAGCCGGCGCGCGCCCTGCTCCAGCCAGTGCGCGGCCACCGCCGCCGGATCATCGGAGAACACCGTCTCCTTGTCCATGTCGCCC
This sequence comes from uncultured Enterobacteriaceae bacterium, assembly GCA_964601155.1. GTDB lineage: Bacteria > Pseudomonadota > Gammaproteobacteria > Burkholderiales > SG8-39 > 2-12-FULL-64-23. The sequence goes on along the minus strand of CAZRMO010000006.1, from coordinate 17,036 downwards.
TGTTCGAGGCGCACGGCGCGCCCGTCCTTGATATCGATCGCGGGGATGATAAGCATGTGTCGTTCCGGCTATGGGGTAAGAGGAGGAGCGAGTGCCTAGGCGCTCCGGGTCACGGTTTCCAGCTAACGAAATTGGCAAGCAGCGCGAGCCCGGCGGCCTGGCTTTTCTCCGGATGGAATTGCACAGCGAAAATATTATCCTGCGCCACGGCGCAGGTAAAGGGGAAAGCATAAATGCTGTATCCGGCGACCAGTTCCGGATTGCCCGCCTCAACATAAAAGCTGTGGACGAAATAATAGCGACTGGCGTCGGCGATACCGCGCCACAGCGCGTGCGGTTCAGCTTGCATCACCTGGTTCCAGCCCATGTGCGGCACCTTGAGCCTGCCCCCTTGGGCATCTTGCATCATCTGCGGCGGAAAGCGCTTCACGCGTCCGGGAAATATCCCCAGCCCGGGAGTGTCTCCTTCTTCGCTGCGCTCGAACAGCATCTGCAGGCCGATGCAGATGCCGAGAAAAGGCTTGGTGCGCGCCGCCTCGAGCAACACCGGACGCAGGCCCCTGGCATCCATTTCGCGCATGCAGTCGGGCATTGCACCCTGGCCCGGAAACACCACGCGTTCGGACTGGCGTACAACTTCGGGGTCGGACGTGACCTGGACTTCGGCATCGGGCGCGACGTGTTCCAGCGCCTTGGATACCGAATGCAGGTTGCCCATGCCGTAGTCGATTACTGCGATTGACGTCATTGCGCGTGCGATTTAACAGAATTGGCCGAAGAGAAATTCATGCGTCGGACGGAAATCCGGCTTGGGTAGATCATTCGTCTCGCTGATCCCCGCGCAATCCCGTCAAACTCGTCGAATCACAAACTGCCCTTAGTCGAGGGAATCGTATCCGCGGCGCGCGGATCAGGCTCTGCCGCCATGCGCAGCGCCCGGCCGAAAGCCTTGAACACGGTCTCGCATTGATGGTGCGCGTTGTCGCCGCGCAGATTGTCGACGTGCAGCGTCACCTGCGCGTGGTTGACGAAGCCCTGGAAAAATTCGTGCACCAGGTCGACGTCGAATTCGCCGATCCAGGCGCGGCTGAACTTGAGCTGATAGACGAGCCCGGGGCGTCCGGAAAAATCGATGACTACGCGCGACAGCGCCTCGTCCAGCGGCACGTAGGCGTGGCCGTAGCGGCGCAGGCCGCGCTTATCACCAACCGCCGCGGCCACCGCCTGGCCCAGGCTGATGCCGATGTCCTCGACCGTGTGGTGGGCATCGATGTGCAGATCCCCTTTGGCCGCAATTTCCAGATCGATCATGCCGTGACGCGCGACCTGGTCCAGCATGTGGTCGAGAAACGGCAGGCCGGTGGCCAATTTGGCCGCGCCGGCGCCATCCAGATTCAGGCTCACGCTGATTTGGGTCTCGTTGGTATTGCGGTTTACGGTGGCAGTACGCATAAATCGTCGGTTGAAGGCATCGCCCCTATGCTATGCATTCTAACCCAGCACGGCATCGGGGTAAGGTCGCAGCAACTGAATCTATTTTAGGCCAGAATCGCCCTCAGGGCTGCGACCAGCGTCGCGCACTGCGCATCTGTGCCGACAGTGATGCGCAGGAACGGTTCGATGCGCGGCGGCTCGCTGAAATGCCGCACGATGATGCGGCGCTCACGCAGTTTCGCGGCCAGTTCCGCGCCGCCATGCCGACCATGCCGCGCGAACACGAAATTGGCGGCCGAAGGCAGCACCTCGAAGCCCAACGCTGCGAGATCGCTTATCAGACGGGTCCGGGTGGCGATCACTCTGGCGCAGGTCTGTTCAAAATAGACGCGGTCCTCTATCGCGGCGGCGCCCCCGGCCACGGCGAGACGACCGAGCGGATAGGAGTTGAAGCTGTCCTTTACGCGCCGCAGCGCCTCAATCAGTTCCGGATTTCCAAGCGCGAACCCCACACGCAGCCCGGCGAGGGAGTGGGATTTCGACAAGGTATGCACGACGAGCAGTTGCGGGTAGCGCTCGATCAGCCCGACCGCCGACTCGGCTCCGAAATCCACATAGGCCTCGTCGATCACCACCACCGACTCGGTATTCGCGCGCAGCAGGCGCTCGATCTCGGCGAGCGCCAGCGGCCGGCCGGTGGGCGCATTCGGATTCGGGAAAATGATGCCGCCGTTCCGCGTCGAATAGTCGTCAACGCGGATTTCGAACGACTCGCTCAGCGGCACCTGCCTGTACTCGATTCCGTACAGCTCGCAGTACACGGGGTAAAAGCTGTAGGTGATATCCGGAAACAGCAGCGCCTGCTCGTGCTTGAGCAGCGCAAGGAAAGTGTGCGCCAGCACCTCGTCCGAACCGTTGCCGACGAATACCTGAGCAGGTCTCAATTTGTAAAAGGCGGCGATGGCATCCCTGAGACTGTCGCAGTTCGGATCGGGATACAGCCGCAGCGTGTCGCCCGTCTCGGCACGCAAGGCCGCCAGCGCCCGCGGACTTGGGCCGTAGGGATTCTCGTTGGTGTTGAGCTTGACCAGGCCGGGCACCTTGGGCTGCTCGCCCGGCACATAGGGCGTCAACCCCTTGGCGACTGCGCTCCAATAGCGGGACACTAGTGCTCCCTAGGGCCGACGCAGGCGGTATCCGGCGGAGCGGGCATGCGCTTGCAAGCCCTCGCCTTCGGCCAGGATGGCGGCAATCTTGCCTAGCGTCTGCGCTCCGTCCGCAGATACCTGAATCAGGCTGGAGCGCTTTTGAAAGTCGTACACCCCCAGGGGCGAGGAAAAGCGCGCGCTGCGCGAGGTCGGCAGCACGTGGTTGGGCCCGGCGCAATAATCGCCGATCGCTTCGGAACTGTAGCCGCCCATGAAGATGGCGCCGGCATGGCGTATCCGGTCGACGAGCTTTTCGGGTTCGGCCACAGCCAGCTCCAAATGTTCAGGCGCGATGCGGTTGGCGATGGCGCAGGCTTCCTCCAGGTTGCGCGCCGCTATCAGCGCGCCCCTGGTCTTGAGCGAGGCCGCGATCACTTCGCGCCGCGGCATCTGCGGCAACAGCCTGGCGATGCTTGCCGCCACAGCCTCGATGTAGGCGGCGTCGGGACAGATCAAAATCGCCTGCGCCACTTCGTCGTGTTCGGCCTGCGAAAACAAGTCCATCGCGATCCAGTCAGGGTCGACCGAGCCGTCGCAGATCACCAGGATCTCCGAGGGGCCCGCCACCATATCGATGCCGACCACGCCGAACACGCGCCGCTTGGCCGCGGCGACATAGGCGTTCCCCGGACCGACAATCTTGTCCACCTGCGCTATGGTGCCCGTGCCATAGGCGAGCGCGCCCACCGCCTGCGCCCCGCCGATGGTGTACACCCGGTCCACCCCGGCGATCGCCGCTGCCGCCATCACCAAGGCGTTTTTTTCGCCGCGCGGCGTCGGCACCACCATCACGAGCTCGGCCACCCCGGCCACTTTCGCCGGCAGCGCGTTCATCAGCACTGATGACGGATAAGCTGCCTTGCCCCCCGGCACATACAGGCCGACCCGGTCCAGCGGCGTTACCTTCTGCCCCAGCACCGTGCCGTCTGCCTCGCTGTACTGCCAGGACTGCGCCAGCTGCTTTTCGTGATATGCGCGCACGCGCGCGGCGGCCTGCTCCAGCGCCTCGCGCTGCGCGCGCGGCAAAGCGTCGCGTGCGCGCGCAAGCGACTCCCGTGGCAGCTCCAGCTCGGCCAGCGTTCGGGCGACGACGCCGTCGAAGCGTGCCGTATATTCGAGCACGGCCGCGTCGCCCCGGCTTTTCACTGCCGCCAGAATTTCGGCCACGGTCTGGTCCACCGTTTCGTCCTGGGCGGTGTCGAAGGCGGTGAGCCGCGCGAGCCGCGCATCGAAATCCGCGTCGCGGGTGGACAGGCGCGCGATCTCAGCCATTGTTTTTCCCTGCGGCCAACGCGAATGCGTCGATGAGCGGCTGGATTGCCGCGCGCTTGAGCTTCAGCGCCGCCACGTTGATGATCAGCCGCGCGGAAACCGGGAGGATCTCCTCCACTGCGCGCAGATTGTTGGCCTTCAGCGTATTGCCGCTCGACACCAGATCGACGATGGCGTCCGCTAGCCCCACCAACGGCGCTAGTTCCATCGAGCCGTAGAGTTTGATCAGATCGACGTGGACACCCTTGGCGGCGAAATGCTCGCGCGCCGTCTGCAGGTATTTGGTGGCGACGCGCAGGCGCGCCCCCTGCCTCACCGCCTGCGCATAGTCGAAACCCTGCGGCACCGCCACCATCATGCGGCAGGCGGCGATTCTCAGGTCGAGCGGCTGGTATAGTCCTTCGCCGCCATGCTCGAGCAGCACGTCCTTGCCCGCGATGCCCATGTCCGCCGCGCCATACTGCACATAGGTCGGCGTGTCGGAGGCGCGCACGATGATCAGGCGCACCTCGGGCCGGCTGGTGGCAATGATCAGCTTGCGCGAAGTTTCCGGATCGTCGCGCGGCACCACGCCGGCCGCCTTGAGCAGCGGCAGCGTTTCCTCGAAAATCCGGCCCTTGGACAGGGCGATGGTGATTTGGGACACGGCGGAACCCGATCGAAAGCGCGATTTTACCGCGGACTTTGCGCTCAATGGATTTTCTAGTGAACGCGCTTGATGCGCGCACCGAGCAGCGACAGCTTTTCCTCGATGCACTCATAGCCACGGTCGAGATGGTAGATGCGCTCGACCGAGGTCTCCCCGCGGGCGACCAGCCCGGCGATCACCAGGCTCGCCGATGCGCGCAGGTCGGTCGCCATCACCGCGGCGCCGTCGAGCTGCGCGACGCCCTTGACCACCGCGGTGTTCCCGGAAATCTCGATGTCCGCGCCCAGACGCTGCAGCTCGAGCGCGTGCATGAAACGGTTCTCGAATATGGTTTCCGTGAGCACCGCCGTGCCGCGCGCGATGCAGTCCAGCGCCATGAATTGCGCCTGCATGTCGGTGGGGAACGCCGGGTAGGGCGCGGTGCGCAGATTGACGCTCTGCGGCGGCCCGTCCATTTCCAGAAGGATGGCGTCGTCCTCGGCGGTGATCCTTGCGCCGGCCTCGCGCAGCTTGTCCACCACCGCTTCGAGGATGTGCGCGCTGGTATTGCGCAGCCGCACCTTGCCGCCGGTCGCGGCCGCGGCAACGAGGAAAGTGCCGGTTTCGATGCGGTCCGGCATGACGCGGTGCGCCGCGCCCGCGAGCGCGCTCACCCCTTCGATGGTGATCGTATCGCTGCCGGCGCCCTCGATGTTCGCCCCCATTGCCTTGAGGCAGTTCGCAAGATCGACCACCTCGGGCTCGCGCGCCGCATTCTCGATTACGCTGGTGCCCTCGGCGAGGCAGGCGGCCATCATCAGGTTCTCAGTGCCGGTGACCGTCACCAGATCGGTGAAAATGCGCGCGCCCTTCAGGCGCTTCGCCCGAGCGATGATATAGCCGTGCTCGACGCTGACCTCCGCGCCCATCGCCTGTAGGCCTTTGATATGCAGATCCACCGGGCGCTGGCCGATGGCGCAGCCGCCTGGCAGCGACACGCGCGCCTCGCCGCAGCGCGCCAGCAGCGGCCCGAGCACCAGGATCGAGGCGCGCATGGTCTTGACCAGTTCGTAGGGCGCGAGCGGCGTGTGCAGCCGGCCGGCATCGAGCTCCAGCCCGAGCTTTTCGTCCAGTGACGCCACCACGCCCATGCCGCCGAGCAGGTTGATCAGCGTGGTAACGTCGCGCAGATGCGGCAAATTGGCGAGGCGCAGCGGCTTGGCCGAGAGCAGCGCAGCGCACATGATAGGCAGCGCCGCGTTCTTCGCGCCGGAAATGCGCACCTCGCCCGAAAGCGGGACCCCGCCGCGAATCAGCAGCTTATCCATGCGGGCATTCTTCGCGCGGCCCGCTCATGCCGCCGCCTCCTTTTTCGCCGTCCCACGTACGCACCGCGCGCTGTCGGCGGCCGGCGGCAATCGCGGTCGGTCGCATCCCCGCTGTGCGGGGCGGCCGATGAGGTGAAGCAGGGGCCCCATCTACAAGATGGGGATGCGACCCGAACTCGGACGCATGGGGCCGCCGGCCGCCCACGGCCGCCTTCGGGGTCAGATCCCCGGCTCGCGCCGGGGCCCCTCTTCCTCCCTTCGGCGGCCCCTGCTCCCTGCTCATGCCGCCCCGCCGGACTGCGCGCTCCACTCTTCCGGGGTAAGGGTCTGCATCGACAGCGCGTGGACTTCCTCGCGCATGCGCTCGCCCAAGGCCTGGTACACGCGCTGATGCCGCTGCACCCGATTCCTGCCGCGGAATTCGGCGGAAACGATCAGTGCCTGAAAGTGCTGGCCGTCGCCGACGAGCTCGATATGCTCGCAGGGCAGGCCCTGCTCGATGTAGGTCTTTACTTCCTCGGGTGTAACCATGGTCGCCCTTTCAGTGCTTATTTTGCAACGCGTTCTCAGTAGCGTAGTTTATAACCGCTTTTGAGCAGCGCAAGGCCGGCGGCAGTGAACACCGCCAGGCTGACAAATGCGATCAGCAGGCTCAACGCAGGATTGATATCGGACACGCCGAAAAAGCCGTAACGAAAGCCGTCGATCATGTAGAAAAACGGGTTGAATTGCGACAGCCTCTGCCAGAACGGTGGCAGGGAATGGATCGAATAGAACACCCCAGAGAGAAACGTGAGCGGCATGATAAGAAAGCTCTGGAACGCCGCCACCTGGTCGAACTTTTCGGCCCAGATCCCGGCGACCAGCCCCAGTGTGCCCAAAATAGCACTGCCGGCAAAGGCGAATGCGATTATCCACAGCGGGTGTGCAAATGTAAGCCCGACGAAAGCGAGCGACACCAGCAGCACTCCGACGCCGACGGCCATGCCACGTATCACCGAGGCGAGCACATAGGCGGCGAAGAAATCCCAATAGGATAGCGGCGGCAGCAGCACGAATATGATGTTGCCCGTGACCTTGGACTGAATCAGGCTGGAAGAGGCGTTGGCAAATGCGTTTTGCAGCACCGCCATCATCACCAGACCCGGCACCAGAAAGGCCGCATAGGGCACCTCGCCGTATACCGGCGCGCGCCCCTGCATCACGTGGGAGAAGATGAGCAGGTAGAGCAGCGTAGTCAGCACCGGCGCGGCGACGGTCTGGAACGCCACCTTCCAGAAGCGCAGCAGTTCCTTGTACAGCAGCGTACTGAAGCCGGACATGTCAGGCAATCGCCTCTTTCATGATCTGCACGAACACGTCCTCCAGGTCCGGCTGAAGCAACTCCAGTTCCTCAATCTGCGCGCCCGCCTCGCGCACCTGTGCGAGCAGGCCCTCGACCTCGGCGTAGCTGCGCAAACGCAGCGTATGCGTCCCATCGCGGCTGTCGCGCACCCGCTCCGCCAGGACCGGCGGCAGCGCAGCCCCGCTGAGGCGCAGCTTCAAGTACAAACTGTCCCTGCGGTTGATCAGATTGCTGGTGGTATCGAGCGCGACCACGCGCCCCTGCTTCAGCATCGCGATGCGCGCGCACAGGGCCTCGGCCTCCTCCAGATAATGCGTGGTCAGGATGATGGTGTGGCCTTTTTGGTTCAAGCCGCGCACGAACTCCCACAGACCCTGGCGCAGTTCCACGTCGACCCCGGCCGTGGGTTCGTCGAGCACGATCACCGGAGGTTTGTGCACCAACGCCTGCGCCACCAGCACGCGCCGCTTCATGCCGCCGGAGAGCGAGCGCATGTTGGCGTCGGCTTTGTCGGTGAGGTCCAGGTGATGCATGATCTCGTCGATCCAGGCGTCGTTGCGCTTCAGGCCGAAATAGCCCGACTGAATGCGCAGGGTTTCGCGCACGCTGAAAAAGGGGTCGAACACCAGTTCCTGCGGCACCACGCCGAGCGCGCGGCGCGAGTCGCGGTACTTGCTAACGACATCGTGTCCGAGGACGCGCACGCTGCCGCTGTCGGCGCGCGCCATGCCGGCAAGAATGTTGATCACTGTGGTCTTGCCCGCGCCGTTGGGGCCAAGCAAGCCGAAGAACTCCCCGGGAGCCACTTCCAGGTCGACGCCGGAAAGCGCTTGCACCGTCCCGAAGCGCTTGTATACCTGCTGGATCTGGATCGCGGGAGTCATGGACGGCGCCGCTGCGCGGCGAGATGAGTTAAGGTCAACAACAGACCCTAGGCCCGATCGGCCTGCAGCAATTCGGATACGGCGTAGAGTTCGGCCAGGTGCTGCATCGCCTCGGGCAAGTTGGCGAGCGACAGCGCGATCTCGCGCCGGCGTGCCTCGCGCAGGCACTCCAGCGCAAGAGCGACTGCCGACGAGTCGACCTCGGTGACCCCGGCGAAATCGAGCACCGCCGCGCCCGGCGCAAACAGCGTGCGCACCTGCGCCAACAGCGCGGAGACGGTGGCTATCGTGACCGGCCCCTGCAACAGCAGTCGGTCGCCTTCCTGGGTGATCACTTGGATTTGCCGCCCGCCTGGCTGTCCAGGGAGTGGTTCTTGCGCTCCAGCACCTTGATCAGGCCATCGACGCCGCTTCGACTGATCTCGCTGTTGAAAGTGTCGCGGTAGTTGGTCACCAGGCTTACGCCGGCGACCGCAACATCGTAGACTTTCCAGCCATCGGGCGTTTTGTCCATGCTGTAATCGATGCCGATCGACTCGGCGCCCGGCCGCTTGACCTGGGTCCTGACCGTGACATCGGTGGCACCCGCTGCAGCGTGCAGCGGCATGAATTCGATCACCTCGTTCTTGTAGGAGGCCAGCGCGCCCGAGTAAGTGTTCACCAGCAGCGTGCGAAATTCCCTGATCAGCACCTTCTTCTGTTCCGCATCCGCCTTGCGCCAGTTGCGCCCCATGGCGAGGGCCGTCATGCGATCGAAGTTGAAATGCGGCAGCACCTTGGCGTCGACCAGCGCATTGATCTTCGCCCGGTCGCCGGCCTTGATGTCCTTGTCCTGCTTGACGATGCCGATGACCTCGTTGGTGATTTTTTTGATCATGACGTCGGGGGCCATTTCCTGCGCGCAGACCGCGGTCGCCAACAGGGAAAGGCAAAGCAGCGAAATTAATTTGATCATGGCTATCGCCTGGCACCTTGAAGGTCTTCGGAAATCCCGCCGGAATGTTCTAGCACCGCCGCATAGTTGCGCGGGACTATGGGCTCATAGCTACGCGAGCGTACGGCGGCGACAGTCGCCCCTCCCTGCGAGGCATTGAGTGGCGCCGGCGCCAACGCCGGCCCGGCCGGCCCGGCCTGCGCGACCGGCGCACCGCTTGGGCCCGATTTCGAATCCGGGCCCGGTTCGGGCTTGGGCGGTGGCGGATTACCGTCGTAGACCAGGCTGCGCCGGTGCTGCAGGTAGGCGCTGCGCACGTAAGCATACGGGTCCAGCGCCGCCTCTTCCATCAAGCGGCTCGCATCGAGCAGGTTGGCGCGGGTATTGAGGAGGCGCACACCGTAAAGCTCGTTGCGTGTGGGTATGTTGTTCACATACCACAGAGGGTCGCCGTGCCAGTCGACGGCCAGCAGGCTGAATCCGTCGCGCACGTCGCTCGGCCCGAGGAACGGCAGCACCACGTAGGGGCCGCTTCCCACGCCCCAGCGGCCCAGGGTCTGGCCGAAGTCTTCGTTGTGCTTCTGCAGCCCGGCTTTGCTGGCGACATCGAACAGACCGACGATGCCTACCGTCGTATTTATCGCGAAACGGCCGAAATCGCTCACGCCGGGACCGATCTTGCCCTGCAGGATGTCGTTGACACCGATCCAGACATCGCCCAGGTTGGAGAAGAAATTGGTCACGCCGGTGCGGGCGAACTCCGGCACCACCTTCTTGTAACCGGTGGCCACCGGCTTGACGAACGCCTTGTCCACGCTGTCATTGAAGCTGTACATGGCGCGGTTGTAGGGCTCTAGCGGGTCGTCGGGATTGCCGCCGACCGTGGCGCAACCGCCTACCAAGCCGCCCAGCGCGCACAGCAACACCAGTCCCATAACACGCTGCAGCATGATCGCCGTCCTTGTCATTTTCCGCCGTTGCTGCCGTCCGCCGCCTTGCTGAAGAGGAACTGGCTGATCAGGTTCTCCAGCACCACCGCCGATTGGGTGATCTTGAGTTTGTCGCCGTTCTGCAACATCGCAGTATCGCCGCCGGCGGACAGTCCCACGTATTGCTCACCGAGCAGGCCTGAGGTCAGTATTTTTGCCGCTGTGTCCTTGGGGAATTTGTAACGGCTGTCGATCGCGAAAGTGACCGTCGCTTCGTATGTTTCGTTATTGAAGCCGATGTCCTCGACCCGGCCGACCACCACTCCCGCGCTTTTCACCGGCGCCCGCTTCTTCAACCCGCCAATGTTATCAAAATTCGCCTTGACTAGATATGTTTCGGCGGTCGAAAAGGACGCAAGATTGCCTGCTTTCAGGGCCAAAAACAGGAGCGCGCCCAGGCCAAGGGCGACAAACACACCCACCCACAAGTCCAGCGGCTTACGCTTCATCATATTCAGGCCCCTCGAAACATTAATGCTGTCAACACGAAATCCAACGCGAGTATCGACAAGGACGAAGTCACCACCGTGCGCGTGGTCGCACGCGACACGCCTTCGGCCGTGGGCGGCGCATCATAGCCCTCGAACACCGCGATCCACGCAACCGCGATGCCGAACACCACACTCTTGAGCACGCCGTTGAGTATATCCTCGCGGAAGTCGACCGCCGCCTGCATCTGCGACCAGAACGAACCTGCATCGACCCCGATCAGCCGCACGCCGACCAGGTAGCCGCCGAATATACCCATTGCGGAAAACATCGCGGCCAGCAGCGGCATCGAAATCACGCCCGCCCAGAAGCGTGGCGCGATCACGCGCGCAATCGGATCCACCGCCATCATCTCCATCGCCGCGAGCTGCTCGGTGGCCTTCATCAGGCCGATTTCCGCGGTGATGGCCGAGCCGGCGCGACTGGCGAACAGCAGGCCCGAGACCACCGGCCCGAGTTCGCGCACCAGTGACAGCGCCACCAACACGCCCAGCGCAGAGGAGGAGCCATAGCGCTCCAGGGTGTCGTAGCCCTGCAGGCCCAGCACCATGCCGACGAACAGACCCGACACCACGATGATGATCAGCGACAACACGCCGGCGGAATAGATCTCGCGCGTCACCAGAGAGAAGCGGCGAAAGCACATGCCGGAATTGCGCAGTGTCAACAGCAGAAAGTGGCTGGCGAAGCCGAGGCGGTGGACCGCGCCGATCGCGCGCGCGCCCAGGCGCTCCAGAAAATCGGTCAGCGCGTTCATCCGGCTTCCATGGCTTCCAGGTCGTGCGCGTAGTCGTCGGCGGGATAGTGGAACGGCATCGGGCCATCCGTCTCGCCGTGGACGAACTGATGCACGAACGGTTTGTCCGAGGCGCGCAGCTCCTCGGGCGTCCCCTGGGTGACAATCGCGCCTTCGGACATGAAATAGACGTAGTCCACCAGCCCCAGCGCCTGCTCCACATCGTGGGTGACGATGATGGAGGTTGCGCCTAGGGAATCGTTCAGGCGGCGGATCAGATGGCCGATAACGCCCATGGAAACCGGGTCGAGGCCGGTGAAAGGTTCGTCGTACATGATCAGCTTGGGGTCTAGCGCAGTCGTGCGCGCAAGCGCCACACGCCGCGCCATCCCCCCCGAGAGCTCCGCCGGCATCAGCGCCTGCGCGCCGCGCAAGCCGACCGCCTGCAACTTCATCAGCACCAGATCGTCAATCAATTCCGGCGCCAGGTCGGTGTGTTCGCGCATCTGGAAAGCGACATTGTCGTAGCACGACATGTCCGTGAACAGGGCCCCAAACTGGAACAGCATCCCCATCTTGCGCCGCAGCGCGAACAACTCGTCGTGATGCAGCTTGGCCACCGCCTCGCCGTCTACGCGCACCTCGCCCGCGGTGGGTCGCAGTTCGCCGCCGATCAGACGCAGCAGCGTAGTCTTGCCGCAACCGGACAGGCCCATGATCGCCACCATTTGGCCGCGACGGATGTCGAGGCTCACGCCCTTGAGGACCTGCCGGCTACGATCGTAGGCGAAGTTTACGTTTTTCACCTCGACCAGATTGTCTGTAGCGGGCATTGTCGGCACGGATTGGCGTCAGAAGAAAGCGCGGAGCGCGCATTCTACCAGACCGCCGCTGCGGCGCGCTTTGGGCAACCCCCCGCCGAGGCGCGCCGCCACATCGCAGCCCTGCGGCCTGTTATAGTAATGGCACTCACTTTGCATGGCGCACCGCACCCCATGGCGCAGTCGGCTGTCCGCTTCGACCAGGTCAGAAAAAACTACGGCCCGCGGGCAGTGCTGCACGGGATCGACCTCGACATCGCCGCCGGAACGAGCTTCGGCCTGGTCGGCATCAACGGCGCGGGCAAGACGACGCTGATCAAATGCCTGCTCGATTTCTGCCACGTCGACGGCGGCCGCATCGACATTTTCGGCACCCGGCATACCGACAACCGCGCCCGCGCGCGGCTAGCCTTCCTGCCGGAGCGGTTCATGCCGCCCTACTTCCTCACCGGCCGCGACTTTCTCGGCTATATGCTCGCGCTGGACCGGCGCGCCACCGGCGAGGACCATGTGCGCGCCATGTTCGCCGCCCTCGATCTCGACGCGGCGGCGCTGGACCTGCCGGTGCGCTCGTATTCGAAGGGCATGACGCAAAAGCTGGGGCTGGCGGCCTGCCTGCTGGCCGAGCCCGACCTGCTGATTCTGGACGAACCGATGAGCGGGCTGGACCCCCTGGCGCGCGCGCGCGTCAAGCAGCTGCTGCGCCAATTGCGCGATCAAGGTCGCACGCTTTTCTTTACTTCCCACGCGCTGTCCGACGTCGAGGAAATCTGCGAACATATGGTGGTGCTGCACCAGGGGCGCTTGCGTTTTTCCGGCAGCCCGCAGGCGCTGATGCAGGACTTTGCCCGGGACTCGATGGAACAGGCCTTTCTCAACTGCATCGAAGGCGACGCCCATGACTAAGAGGCCATTCCAGAATTATCGAAACGGCCCCCAACATAGAGGAGTATGAGAGGATGCGCCCCGAAGGTCTCGATCCCGCTCGACGGGAAAGTCCCCTTGGGGGATATCCCCTCATGTTGAAATGAGCGATAACAAACCGACCCTGCTGATCGTCGACGACGACCCGCTGATCGCCGACACCCTCGCCTACGCCCTGGGCAAGGACTTCGACGTGATCGTGAGCGACTCGCGCAAGAACGCCGTAGCTCTGGTGCGCCGCCAGCAAAGCCCGCCGCAACTGGCGCTGGTGGACCTGGGCCTGCCGCCGCAGCCGCACCGGCCGGATGAGGGCTTTGCGCTGATCGCCGAACTGCTCGCGCATTCGCCGACGATGAAAATCCTGGTGCTTTCGGGCCAGAACGATGCCGCCAATGCGCGCCACGCCCGCACTCTGGGCGCGACCGACTTCGTCGGCAAACCCTGCGAAGCCGAAGGCCTGAAGAAGCTTTTGCTGCATGCGCTGCAAATTCGCGCGGCGGAGATATCCGGCGGCGCCGAACCGGACGGGGGACTGCTGATCGGAGCGAGCCCGGTGCTGGAAAGGCTCAAGAACCAGATCAGCCAGTATGCGGATTCGCCTTTCCCGGCACTGATCGAGGGCGAATCGGGCAGCGGCAAGGAAGTGGTGGCAAGCCTGTTGCATAGCCTTTCACAACGCAAGGACCAGCCCTGGTTCGCGCTCAATTGCGCCGCCATCGCCCCAACCCTGGTCGAACCCACGCTGTTCGGCTACTCCAAGGGCGCGTTTACCGGAGCCGGCACCAACAAATCAGGCTATTTCGAGGACGCTCAGGAAGGCACGCTGTTCCTTGACGAAATCGGCGAACTGCCGCTGGAGCTGCAGGCCAAGCTCCTGCGCGTGCTTGAAAATGGCGAGTTCCAGCGCGTGGGCGAAACCCAGCAGCGCACTTCGCGCGCGCGCGTGATCGCCGCCACCAACCGCGATTTGCGCCAGGAAATAAAGGCCGGGCATTTTCGCGCCGACCTGTATCACCGCCTGTCGGTGTTTTCCCTCAGCGTCCCGCCGCTGCGCGAAATGGGCGAGGACAAGACGCTGCTGCTCGCGCACTTCACCCACTTTTACGCGGAACAGGCCAGGCTCGCGCCGTTTACGCTGGACCAGGACGCGACCGAACTGTGGCGTAGTTACCGCTTCCCCGGCAATGTGCGCGAGCTGAAGAACATCGTGATCCGTCTCACCACCAAGTACCCCGGGCAAAAGCTGTCGCCGCTCGAGCTCGAGCCGGAACTCGAGCCAGCCGCACAGCTGGAAGCGCCGGCCGGCGCCGAGGCGCAAGTGGGACCGCCCGCGGATCCGCAGACGCTGATCGAACAGGCGCAGCGCCATTTGCAGCGCGAGCGCCACTTCAATCTGGACGACATGCTCAAAGCCTGGGAGCAGGGCTATATCGAGGCGGCCATGCGCCTTACCCACGGCAATGTCAGTCAGGCGGCAAAAATGCTCGGCATCAATCGCACCACGCTGTATTCGCGCATGGATCAGCAGGACCGGAAATAGGCGCCGCGATGTATCTCGACCACTTCGGCCTGGACGAACCGCCGTTTCGCATCACGCCGCACACCGATTTTTTCTTCACCGGCGCGAACCGCGGCGCGACGCTGGAGGCGCTGCTTTACGCCATCGTCCACGACGAGGGCATCGTCAAAGTATCGGGCGAAGTGGGCAGCGGCAAGACCATGTTGTGCCGGGTGCTGGCGGAGCGCCTGCCGGCGCACGTCGACAGCATACTGCTCTCGAACCCCTCGTTCGGGCGCGAGGAAATCCTCTACGCCATAGCCGACGAGCTAAAAATGGATGTCGGCGCGGAGCGCCAGCCGCTGCTGCTGCGCATGCTGCAGGATCACCTGATCAAGCTCTACGGCGAGGATAGGCGCGTGGTGGTGCTGATCGACGAAGCCCATGCCATGCCGCAGGAAACGCTGGAACAGATCCGGCTGCTGTCCAACCTCGAGACCAGCCGCTCGAAGCTGCTGCAGATCGTGCTGTTCGGCCAGCCGGAGCTGGACGCGCATCTCTCCATGCCGGAGATGCGCCCGCTGAAAGAGCGCATCACCCACAGTTTCAGCCTCGAGCCGCTGCTGCGATCCGACGTGGACGCCTATCTCGACTTTCGCATGCGCGCCGCCGGTTACCGCGGGCCGAACGTGTTCAGCCCGGAAGCGGTGCGCCGGATCGTCAAGGCCTCCGAGGGCCTGACCCGGCGCGTCAACATCCTCGCCGACAAGTCCCTGCTCGCCGCCTTCGCCGACAACCAGCACGGCATCACCGCCCGTCACGTCGAGCGCGCCATCCGCGATTCCGAGTACCGTCAGCCCGGCGTGAGCAGAACCAAAATCGCAGTGGCGGCGGGCGGCGTGGCGGTGGGGCTGGCGCTCGGTCTGAGTCTGCACTACCTGCTCTCGGCGTCGGCGCCTTCGCCGGCGGCAGCGCATGCGGCCAGGATCGTCGCGCCGCCGCAGGAGCCGGCGCGGCCGCCGATGGTCCAAGCCGCCGCAGTGAGTCCGGCGGCGTCACAGGCGGCAAGCCCTGCGCCGCCCGCTGCCGCTGCCGCGGCTGCGCCATTGATCGCAGCAGCCGCACCGGCTCCTGCGGCGGCGGCGCCCCGGGAACGAGCCGCAGCGACGCCCCCCCGGGAAAAGGCCGCAGCGGCGGCCACAGGCGGCGCCACGCCGGGCCCGCAGGATAACGTGCCGCCGGCGCCCGAGGGGAAACTCACGCGGGCGCGCTTTACCGCCACCCAGGAATGGCTGAAAAGCGCGCCTGGCGATCATTATTCGATTCAACTGTTCACGGCCGGCGCACGCGACCTGCATACCATAGAAGAAATGCTGGGACGCGCCGCCGCGGCAAAGCTCGATCTGTCGGACTTCTACGTCTATGGCGTCAAGATCGACAATCAGCAGCACTATCGCCTCGCCTACGGGTTCTATCCTACTTTCGCCGCGGCCAATCAGGGCATCAAAAACTTGCCACCTGCCTATACGCAGTTCAGCCCGTTTCTGCGCAGCGTGGCACGCATGCGCAGCCAGAATCGGCAATAGGTTTTTCACCGTCGCAAAAAGCGCATGCGCTGCGGCGCCAAAAGCGTTTTAGCGACGGTGTATAAGCATATTGCGCGAATGCGGGTGTACTATATAATCCAGACGGGGAAATCATATACATATCAATGGCAAGTGGCATGAATCTCAAAGTTGGGCTGATGTTTGGAATATGCCTGCTCATCGCAGGTTGCGGGCTGCAGCTGATGAAGCCGTCGCCCGAAGGGCATATTGAAGCAGCGGCCGCAGCGCCAGCAGGGAACATCCCCGCGCCCGTGCGGGTCACGCCGATATTGCCCAAGCCCAAGCCCGCCGCGCGGCCCGAAACCTATAGCGTCGTCGTCAACAACGTCAGTGCGCAGGAGTTGCTGTTCGCGCTGGCGCGCGATGCGAAGCTCAACGTCGACATTCATTCCGGCATCAAAGGCAGCGTCACGCTCAATGCCATCAACCAGACGCTGCCGCAACTGCTCGATCGCATTTCCAAGCAGGTGGACATGCGCTACGAACTCGACGGCCCCAACCTGGCGGTGATGCCCGACACGCCCTATCTGCGCATTTACAAAATCGATTACATCGACATGCAGCGCGACACCACCAGCACTGTCGGCTCTTCAACCCAGATTGCGACCCCGGGGGCGGCCGGGGCTGGCGGCGGCGGAGGCAACCAGTCGACCAGCACGATTACCAGCAAGACCAGCAACCATTTCTGGGAGACGCTGGTGAAGAACGTGCAGGACATACTGCACGAGACCGACAAAATTATCCCCGCATCCGGGCAGACCGCCGCGAAGGCCGCGGCGCCGGCAGCGCAAGCGGGGGCGGTAGCGGCGGCTGGTGCCGCAGCCGCCGCGCCGGCGGAACCGGGGGCAACGTTCCGCGAGGCAGCCTCCGTAATCGCCAACCCCGAGTCCGGCGTGCTCGCCGTTCGCGCCACCTCGCGCCAGCATGCGAAGATCCAGG
>CAZRMO010000005.1:30508-70485 GCA_964601155.1 uncultured Enterobacteriaceae bacterium | reverse complement strand
CTTCGCCGGTGATCTTGATGAACCCCTCCCCGTTGGCCACGGCCACCAGCAGCGTATTCAGCCCTTCCTGGCTGCTGGCGCAGGCGAAAAAAAAGCTGGTGTCCGGGGTGATGCCGAATGGCGGCTCGCGCAGTCCGAAATGATTGAGGTATATCACTGTTTTTAGTCGGACAGGCCCGCGCGCCGACCGTCGTCCATGTGCTGCATGCGATAGCGGCTATCCTGTATGTCCCGTACCCAGTCCTTGTCGCTGTCGACGATGGTGGGCTTGATCAATATCACGAGTTCCCGTTTGACGGTGTCTGTGGACGTATTTCGGAACGCGCCACCGATCAGGGGTGCGTCGCCGAGGCCGGGAATGCCGCTATGACCGTTGTTCAGTGTCACCTGCATCAAGCCGCCGAGAACGACGATGTTGCCGTCGGTGGTGCGCACCATCGTATCCGATTCGCTCACATTGATTGCTGCCACATCGACACTCTGCGCTCCGACTCCGGCAAGATTGAACCCGACTGTCTTGGAACTCACGCTGGTCACCAGCGGATGAATATGCAGGGCAATGTTTCCGTCGTCGTCGATCTGAGGCGTCACGTCAAGTGAGACGCCGGAAAAGATATTGCTGATCTGCGGCGCAACGGTCGTCGGCGTACTCACCCCGCTGCTGACCACGCCGGGAACCACGCTGATACTCGTGACATAAGGCTGGTCTGTGCCGACTTTGAGCACCGCTTTCTGGTTGTTGAGCGTGGACACCCTGGGACTGGACAGCACCTGCACCGAACCCTGCGTCTGCAGAAACTGCAGTAAGGATGCAAAGTCTTTCGTCTGCACCGCCAGACCGAATACCCCTCCCGCGACGTTCGTGGCTCCGGCAACCGTGCCTCCCAGCGTCGCCAGTCCCGGATTGGCGGTGAAATTGCTGCTGCTGCCGGCGGTACTGCCGGCGGTGCTGCCGCTCAGCGCGCCGGTGACGCCAAGACTGTTGGACGCTCCGCCCAGTCCGCTGCTAAAACCGCCGGCGATGCCGCTGGTGGGAAACGCCGCCCAGTTGATTCCGGCCTGATAGGCGTGGTTCAGGGTTACATCGATAATTTTCGCTTCGAGTATGACCTCCCGGTCCACCGACAGCTGCATCGCTTTGAGCACCTTAGAGACGCTACGCAGTTCCTGCGGCATGGCGCGCACCAGCACCACGCCGGACTGCGGACTGATCACGATCCTGCGGCCGGGGCCGCTGCCGACGATGGTGCGGATCGCGTACTCGACTTCAGCCCAGAAATCGGTGGTCTCGACCGTGGACATGCGCGTGGCGTCGGACTGAATCCCCGCAAGCGCTCCCGACGCGTTTGGCGTCATGGAAGGCGGCCCCTGCTCGCCAGCGCCACGCGCCGGCGCTGCGATTGCAGCACTCTGTGTGATGGGTGTGGTGGTCGTGCTGTTAGTGGTGTTGGTCGTGTTCGTGGCGCTGGTCACGATTCCGCTGGTGCCGGCAGTCACGCGCATATCGCTGCGGCCCTGGCGGGCCCCGACCAGGTAATTGACGTGAAACATGCGCGTCTGCAGGCCCGCAGGCTTGATATATATTCTGCTGCCGTCGATCTTGTACTCGTAGCCGTAGATCTCGCGTATCGCCTCGAGCGCCTCGGTCAGGCTGACATCCTTCAGATTCACCGAAATGGTTCCCGACACATCCGGGCTGACCAGCATGCTGTAGCGCGTACCCGACACGATCGACAGGAATACCTCCCGCGCCGGCGCGTTGTTCACGTTCAGATCGAAGCGCGCTTCAATCGGCTTTCCCTGCGCCCGCGGCAGCGCCATGCGCAGCGGCGGCAGCAGCGCCTGGCTTACCGCATAGGGTTCTTTCGGTTTCGCACGCTGCTCGCCTTTGTCCAGTTCGCCGATCATCTGCTTGTCTACATGCTGCGGGGTGCGCATGGGCTCCTGCGCGCAGCCAGCGACGATCAATGCGGTTACCAGCGCGCTTGCAATCTGCCCGGCGGTGCACAGAGTTCTCATGGACGTTTCACCACTTTCTCAGGTTCTCCCCCGGCGCCGAACGCGGCAGACGGCGTCTTCAGCGAAGGATACAACTTTAGCACTTCCCGCTTGCGACCGGTTTCCAAAGTGACGCCGGTCGCCATGACGTCAACCAGTGTTGACTTGCCGTACGAGCCTCCCAAGGGCACGTACTGGCCGTTGATGATCGCACCCTTGCGCGTGCTCGACAGCAGGATCGACTCCAGCCGCGGGCGCGCCGCGGTGCCTGTCGCAGCCTTGTCCATACCTGCCGCCGCCGCGATCAAATTGAGCGGCGGCCGCGTCGGATCGACAAGCGTTTGCGCGCTGCTGCCTGCTGAGAGCGTCAGCGCCGCCGCAGTTGCAATTGCTTGCATCAGCATTAGACGGTCAGCCATGATTTCTCCGGGCTGAGCGTATAGATGGTCAGCTTGAGCACGGACTGCGGATACTGCGCCACCTTCAGCTCCAGCCCTTCCCAGAACACCCGCTGCGGCATGTGCTCCAGCGCGGCAACGTAATCGAGCAGATCGAAATAGCTGCCCTCGACGCTGATTTCGACGGTGTGGCGAAACACCTCGTGCGTGCCGGCTGCCTTTGCGCGCCCGGACGCGGCGTCGGTCTTGCCCCCCGCAGACAGGGCGGCGCCGGGGAGGTTACGCAGCGACAGCAGCTGCAATTTCGGGTTTTTCGCTACCATGTTCTGCAGCATGGCCGCCATTTTTTCCGGCGGGACGAACTGCTTCTGTTGCTCCTCGAACTCCCGGTCGAGCTGCGCGATTTGTCCGCGCAGACTCTTAATTTTCTCGCGATTGAGCGCGTCCTGGTCCGGCGCATTCGGCCGCACCAATGCCTGGATCTGAGCCTGGATCGCTTTCGTTTCGTCTTCCTGTTGCGCAATTTGGGTCGACAGTTGATTTCGCCGCGTCAACACGGGGTTCAGCAAAAAGACCTGCAGCAGGGTCACCAACACGAGCGCAACCGCGCCGAAGAACAAGACCCGCTCGCGCAAGGCCATGGCGTCGATTCCTTCGGCGTATCGTTGCAGCAAATGCTTCATCGGCTTCATCGCGCGCCACCGCCCCGAATTTGCTCCGGTCGGGTGGCACCGCCAGCGGGAAGTCCCGGGCGCCTGGAAACAAGCCGGAACTCAGTGTAGACGTAGTTGGCGGGCGTGGCGCCAGGCCGGGACGTATCCGCCGGCAGCGCGCCATCGTGCTGCGTCATGCTGAGCGAATCGAACGCGCGGCCTTGCAGTGCCCGTTCCCGGGACAGGCGCTGAATATACGAGGGCACCAGCTCCGGACGCAGTGCGCGTCCGCTAATCTCCATTTCTGCTCCGCCCATGCCGATGCTAAACCCCGTCAGCCACAGTCCGGCGAGGGACTCGCGCGCCAGGGCGCGCATGTATTCGGCGTACCCGGGGCCGCTGCCGAACACGCGCCCACCCAGGTTCTGCATAGTCGCCTTGCGCGCATTTACCTGCGCCTGCAGCGTATTCACCTCTGCCGCAAGGGCCGCATCCGGTATTTTCGGCGCGTAGCGCGCGCCGGCCTGACTCAGCCGCGTCTTCGACTGATAATACTGCCGCGCCGTTTCCACCGACTGCCGATCAAGGTTCAGGGTCTGGATGCTGGCATAGCCGTAAAACAGCGCGACACCAACCAGCAGCAAAGCCAGGGCGTCCAGCATGTTCACCGCGGAAAATATCTTCTTCTGCTTGAGGAAAATCGGGTTGAACAGGTTGATCTGCTGGGTCATAGAGCCGTCGCCTCTACACGCAAGGCTGCGCCCAGTACGTGGAACAGTTGCCATTGCTGCTCGACACCGAGGTCAGCGCCGACAAATTCCAGAGCGTCGGTCAGATCGATCTGCCGCAGCGGCAGATACAGTTGCGAACGCAAGTAAGGGATCAGCCCGATGTCCTCCGGCATCGGTCCGAGCAGCAGTTCCGACAGCGTAATGTTCTGGTACTGGCGCTCGAAGTGATCGAGCGAACGCTGCAATTCAACCGCGATACGCTCGAAATATGCCTGGCGCTGGATTTCCTGGGCGCTGACGAGTTGCGACCAGGCGATGTCGAGTCTGCGCGCGAGATACAGTTCGCCCTCGAAGGACAGCGTGAAAACGCCGCCTGAGCCATCGAAAGTCAGCATGCCTATGCCGCGGTTGGCGGTTTCGTAGAGCTGCGCAATGTTACGCTGGGCGGTTTCCACAACATCGATCACCTGCAGCGCAATGTCGGCCCGCTCGAACTGGGCGACCTGCCCCCGCACGATCTCGTTCTTCGCCACTACGGCGTACATGTAGTGGCTCTTCCCCGGCAGGTCCGTGTCCACCGGAATATCGAGAACGTCCATGGTGGCGTCGTCGATGTGATAGTCGAGCAGATCCTTGACGCGCCAGCGGATCGCCGCCTTCAGTTCCTCGCGCGGCACATTGGGCGCGTCCACCATCAGAAACTGGTATTCCGCCGGGCGCAACAGCGTCCCGCAGCGATAACGGTCGAGTTCGTGCTCCTTGGCCGCTTGTTGCAGTTCTGCGCCGTCGCGCTCATCCCGTTTGACGATACCCCAATGGTCGACCCTGGGCTTGCCCAGCGCTGGGCGATCGACATGGGCCATGCGTATGGCGTCGGTATCGGCACTCACGACCATCCAGCCCGGTTGCGTCTTTTTCTTAGAAAACCATGCCATCAGCGTTACTCGTGGAACGAGTTACTTGAAGTTATATCAATAAATCATTGTTGTCAATGATTTATTCCTTGTTTCGGCACCCAATCGGCAACGATGCTTACGGCCTGTTTTGGCAGCCCGAATTCCGATCCTGAATGCGCGATTGCAAGCCTCACTTTAGCGCGGACGCTCTGCGCCCCTTTACCGCCGTCAAGGCGTGTTTGCTATCACCAAACGCTTGCGCTCGATGTAGCCCGGCGTCGCCGCCAGCGCAGCATCCGGGCACGCAGCGGAATTGCACGCGACTGCATCGATGCTGTAGGTCGTAATCACCTGCGGCGTACCGGGGCTCGTTTCGCCCTCGTTGAAATTCTTCGAAGTGCAACTCACGGTCACCGAAAAACCGGTTGCAGCGCGCAGATCCAGCGTACCCGAGGCGCCGCTGCAGCTACCGGACTGCAGTGCCTGGTAAAGCCCCCACTCGTTTCCGGCACGCGCTACCTGCCAGGCGCGGGCTGACAGAATGTCCTGGGTCGAAGTGGCTTGCTGGGTTGTCCCCAGTCTTACCAACCCGGCCGCGAGCACCGCCATGATCACCAGGATCACCAGCGCCACGATCGCGCCGAAGCCGCGTTGCCCGTCATTCATGGCACATTGTCCACATGCGCCCCGAACACCAGCGCGACATTATCGCCCTGCTCGGCGATTTTCAGATTCATCCAGACGAAACCGCTCTGCTGCGTCGCGCCCTGCGTGGGTGAGTAGACAAAGGAACAACTTGCCACCTCGCTCGCCGCTATGGGGGTGGTAGCGACCGGAACCGGGCACGCTGCCGGCGTTGCAGCGTTGTAGCCGTAGTTCGCGAACCGATACAGCGTCCCGGTGCCGGTGCCGTTGGCATCGACGCCGGCGCCGGTGCAAACATAGAACACCGCATTCTGCGAGTTCGGGACCACGACAAAGCGCCCGCCGTTATAGCCGCTGGGAAACTGGGTCGACGCTTGCAGCGTAATCCGGCTGTAGCCGAGGCTGGGATCGGGCGGCGGCCCGACCGACTGAATCGCGGCCCGGTTCGTGCCCGCATAAACGTCATTGGTATTCTGATTGTCGATCACCAGCCAATCCCCTGCCGCCGGGGTGGAAGACAATGGCGACAGCACATCCAGCGCGCTCACGGCGGCGGTCCCATCGAACCATGCGCTTGGCGTCGCCGGGTTCGCGCTGTCCCAGACCGTATTCGGTCCCATGCGATAGCGTCCTCCGTCAGACGTAGGCACCAGCTCGAAGCACTGCGAATTGGGCGAGCGGATCGAGTTGGGCACCGCGAGGCGGATGTCCCGCGTCATCCGGCGCAATGCGGTATCCGCCACGTCGGTCAGGCGGGCGCGTCGGCCCACGGCCACGTAGCTGTCTACCGCGGGTTTGAAAAAAACCACGATGGTGCCCGCGATAATGCCGGTGACGACCATTACTACGATCAACTCGATCAGCGTGAATCCGCGCTGCCATTTGGCTAACATGGCGGCCCCGCATAACAGGTGCGCCAGCCGGTGAGCGAGTAGCTCTTGCCGTCATGTGTAACGTTCACCGTCACCACAACCTGGGAGGCCGCCGCCACGCCGCTCAACAGCAGCGGCGACGCCAGCGGGGGATTTACCACGGTCACGCTTTCACCATAGCCGCTCAAAACCGTCGTGCCATCGATGTCGCAAATGTTCACCGAGCTATAGCCGTTGTAATCGCGCACGTCGTTGAAGGTATTGCGCGCGCAGCCGACAGGTGCGGCGTTGGCGGCTGCCGCGAACGGCTTGAGCAGGATCTCTTCCATCATTTCGTCGGCGATCGCGGACATTTGTTTGACCACCATCGGGTCGGCGCTGTGCCGCACCGTGGTGGTGTAGGCCAACAGCACGCCCGCCAGGGCGATGCCGATGATGACAATCGACACGATCAGGTCGATCAGCGTCATGCCCGACTCGCGCCTACTCGACATAGCCGGTGGCCCCCGCGATGGTAATGGGCTTCCCCTGCCCGGTGACGGCGATGGTACCTGAGTAGAGCGTCGCGCCGGCGCCGTCGCTGGTGATGGTGCCGGCAGGCTGAAAATACAGCCCCCCCGGGGGATAGCCGCTCGCCGTCACCGATCCGTCCCTGCTCTGATAAGGCGTTCCGTCGGGACTGGGCAAGACTGTGCCGCAGGTGGTCGCCGGGTTCGCCGTCGCGATCTTGAGCGTGACCGTGGTCGCGGTGAACGTCGCGCACACCAGGCGCCGGTGGCTGACCGCGGATTTCTGCGCATAGCGCAATGCGCTCACCACGTCGGCTTGAAACACGGCGCCCGCCAAGGCCTGGTTGTTCATCATTCGAGGCAACGCGACGGCAGCCAATATGCCGAGAACGACCATGACCACAATCAGTTCAATCAGCGTAAAGCCCCGGTGTTTGGCCATCAGAACAACTCGCGCACATGGATGGTCGTCGAGGTCTCAGGCGAGTACACGCCAAAGCATGCGCTTGCGGACGGATCGGCCGGCGCTGCACAGCTTCCGTTCTGCCCACGCAGCCACGCCAGGCTCGAAGCCGGTGCGGTCATCGCCGGATGATTCGCAAGGCAGGAGTTATCCTGCGTTGTCGTTCCGAGGTTGAACGCGACATCGACGCAGCCCGTCTTTCCGGCCGGGGAAGGCGCGGTCAGCGTCAGGGTTCCCTTGCCGCCCGAGAGCGTTCCCGGCCCGCTGGCACTGGTGGTCCACGCCCCGGTCGGGGCACCAGTACTGTCGCGGTAATTGGACAAGGCAACCGATGTCGCCGGGATCGTGGTGGCCGCGTCCGTTGAACTCAACACCCAGGATTTGCCGCTCCAATACTGCGCTTGTACACGCAAACCAAGGCTGGAATCTTCGGACCCATAGTTATTGAACAGCCTCAGCCGGCCGTTGGCGACACCAACGCCACCTTCCACCGAGTTGGCGGGAACCGCCAGCAGCGATGTCACACCGTCCGTATCCTGCGCCCGGATATAGATGTTGGTCGGAGACGTAACATTGGGAAGCGCGTAATTTGACGTGCTCGTGGTGGCGACGCCCGAGGAAAACGCAGCGGGCGCAACGCTAGGGTTATTGAACGTACCGCCGCCCGGGTTCTGGTTGGGCACTCCGACTGCACCGACCGCATTCCAGGCGGACAGCGTCACCGCCTTGGCAAAGCCCAGCGCACCATTGTAATTCTGGGTCGTGGCGTTGCCTAAATTCTTGGCGACGATCTGCACGCTGAACGGCTCACCGGAATAGACGAAACCATTGTAAGAAAGGGGACAGGTCAATCCGGGCGGACAGAGCATGGGCAAGCCCGACAGAGAAGGGATATAGGTGTTGAAATGGTCCGGAATGAAGCGCCCGACTGCTCCAGTCGTGCCGGTAGTGCCGGTGGCCGTGAGGCCCGAACCGAGATAACTGCCGCTGGTTAACGTGGCAATCAGGTCTATGGTGCCCACTTCACTCCAGTTAAGGTTGGTGCCAGTCGCTGAACCATTCGCGAATGCTCCGACACCGCCTGAGAAGCTCCCATTTACTGAACCTGCACCGCTAGGCTGGTACTTCGCAAAAGACAGCGTTACCCCTTCCGGCCCAGGCACTGTTTCCTTCCCGAAATTGGGTGTCGCCGTCGGCGTCGCCAAGCCGTTATAAGCAGTTACGGTGGCAGAAAAATTGTTCCCTGCCTTGATCAGCCCGGGTGTGATGCTCGAAAAGCCGAAATGATGCGGCGCAACCACGAAGGCGTTGCTGCTGCCGTTCAGCGTAATCGGCGTGCCGCCGCTGAACGGCGTGGCCGTAATGCTGGCGTTGAACGTGATCCGGCCCACATCGTCATAGCGCAGGGTGACAGGCGCCGAGCCGTTGGCATCGAAGTTGAAGCTGACCGACCCGCCACTGCTGGGAATCGGTGTCGCATTGAGGGTAGCGAGGTTGCCTGGCTGGCAGGTCGCCGGATTGTTGCACGTATACGTCATGTTCACCGCGGCTGTCTGGCTGATGATCGCCGGCGTGCAAACCGCCGGGCTGGTGGTGGAGGTCTGCACAGCGCGCAGATAGAGCGTCGGTGTGGCAATACCTGAAACCTGGGCGGGGATGGTGTAGGTATTGCCAGTCGTAGTGTTGGAGAAGATGAATCCAGCCGTAGCGGCCGTGAACGTGCATGATGGGGAGCCGAAATTGCAGGTGGTCGCGTTGATCGGCGCGGGCGCGGGCGAGGCGATGCCGAACACCACGCTGCCGGCCGTTGCGAGCTGCACGTTTTTGGTCACCGAACTGCTGCCGCTCGGGATCACGAATCCCGCGCCCGCCGCCCCGCCGGTGGTGCCGTCCCAGTTCACCGTGGGCGAACCCGTCGCACTCAACGTCCCCGTCACCCCGCCGGTATAGAGCGCGCTGCAGGCGGAATCGGCGCACGCCCTAACCGTCAGCGTGCTGGCCGCACAAGTCAGTCCGGTGCCGCTGGGATGCTGGATTTCAAGGTGATCCAGCCCGCCGCCGGGCGGAATGACCGATGCGGCACAGATGCTCAGATTGTCTACCTCATGGTAGTTGGTGGAACCGCCGGTGGATCCGGTATAAGTAAATTGCAATCTTGGCGGCAGAGGCGCCTGCGTGCCTGCCGTAATCGCTGACTTCAGGTCATAGGAGAACAGCGGCGCATAGGCTGTGCCTGTGCCGGTCTTGTCCTGATCCACCTTGACCATCACTTTTGTCGGGTCGGTGATCGAGTCGAGAGTAATGCGGTAACGATAAGGCGTGCCACTGTTGCCGCTGGACACGCCGTTGGCGCCCAGTGCCGGGGTCCCCGTCAAATAGGCGTAATTACTGGCACTGGGCGATGTGGCACCGCTGCCGGAACCGCGGATCGCTACTGCGTTGGGCAGCGACCCGGGGCCGCCGTTGCGGCACTCCGTAGGATTCGAATAGTTGCCGTAATCGTCGATGCCCACGCCGATCCAGCCGCCGGAGAAGCCGGGGATATTGCACGTGCCGCCGGTGTCGCGATTGGCATAACCCAGCGAACCGCCGAAGCCGCCGGTGGTCGGCGGATCGTTGGCGCCGAACGTGGGCGTGTCGGGGTCGGAA
This sequence comes from uncultured Enterobacteriaceae bacterium, assembly GCA_964601155.1. GTDB lineage: Bacteria > Pseudomonadota > Gammaproteobacteria > Burkholderiales > SG8-39 > 2-12-FULL-64-23. The sequence continues at coordinate 60,671 of CAZRMO010000005.1, read as the reverse complement.
AATGTGATGGCGATGCCGTCGGCGCCGCTGCCGCCGTAAGCCCAGTAATCGAATTCGGCGATCACCAGATTATTGCCGAAGGGAAACAGGTTCTTGTTGGTAACGCGGGTCGCTTCGCTGCCGCCAGTATCGGTGATGCGCAGGCGGTTGCCGAGGATCACCGGGGTAAAGGAGCCTGATACCACGCCCACGCTCCAGTTGGCCGGGTCCGGTGGCGAATTATTCGGTGCGTTGAAGTTGTCGGTAATGCAGGTCAGCGGCGGATAAACGGTGTAAACCTGCCCGGTGAAGGTCCCGCTCAAGGTCGGCACCACCGAACCGGGACCGATCTGGTTTAGTCCCAGCGTGCCGTAACCGCTGCCGGTATTGGCAGTGACCGTCCAGGTCGTGCCGCTGCCGGTCACCGAGGTGATCGTGGCGCCGCTCACGCCGCTTGCCGCCAGCGCAAAGGCGCTGGCAGTCACGCCGGTCACGCTCTGGCTGAACGTGACCGTCCAGGAAACGCTGGCTGCGGGCGTGGTCGGGTTGGGGCTGGCAAGGTTGATCGACACCACCGTCGGGCCGGCGGGCAAGGTGTAGTTTACCGTGATTGGCATGGCATCGACGCCAGCTTGTTGGGTGGTTGCAAATCCGCCGCGCTGCGCCGCAAACGCCGCGCCGAAATTGGCGCTGTTGATGTCGGCCGCCGTCCATGTATTGCCCCACAGGTTGCTGCTACTACCGTATATAAATTGTGTAGGGGCCGGAGCAAAGGCACCGCCGCCATTCGGAATGTTTGTTCCGGTGGCCAGGTTGGTTGCTTGAATCACCCCGCCCTTGACCAGTTGCATCGCGTTGTCAAGCATCGTATAAGTCGCATTCAGCCACGGCCTGACCGTTATGCCGGTAATGGTTGCCCCCGCTGGAATACTGAAGCCGTAACCCGTGCATTTCAGGAAATTGGTGATATCGCTGTTGGCAACGGATGCTCGCGCATAGACGTTGTCCTGGGCGCCGACGTTGGTCAGTCCCGTCCAAGCACCTGTTGCCACGCCTATACTGGTATCGTTGACGCACAGGGTCGGATTAGCGGTCACGCTGACCGGCCTGGAAACGCTGTAGATTTGCCCGCTGAAATTACCATTGCCCGCGCCCGCGCCGCCCAGCGGGTTGCCCGCGGCATCAATGATCGAATCGTCGTCCACTAGGTTGAGCCCCAGCGTGCCGTTGCCAGTGCCGGTGCTCGCCGTAACGGTATAAACCGAACCGCTGACCGGGGTCACCCCAGTGATGAGCGCCCCGCTCACTCCGCCCGCCTGAACTAGTGCAAGATCGGTCGTATCCACGCCAGTCACGTTTTCGCTGAATGTCACGGTCCAGGAAACGCTCGCCAACGCGGTGGGCGAAGGGTTGACGAGCGTGATGGAAGAAACGGTCGGGGGAGCCCGGTCTATGGTGAATACCTGCCCGGTGAACGGCAGGCCGCTTAGCGCAGGGCTGACGCCGGTGGTGTTGACCATATTCAACCCCAGCGTGCCGCTGCCCGTACCGGTGCTGGCCGTAACGGTCCGCGTGGCGCCGCTGCCGGTAACCGAGGTAATCGCCGGCGTGCCGCCCAGCCCGGAATTCACCAGCTTGAAGTTGCTGCTGCTTATCCCGGTTACGCTGGCGCTGAATGTGACTGTCCAGGAAACGCTGGACGCGCTGGTCGGATTAGCGCCTGCGACATTGATCGATAAAACCGTCGGTGGCAAAGTGTAGTCGACTGCGATCTCGATGTAATCCACGTCGACATTGTGTCTTCTGTTGCTTGTGTTTTGTGCGGCGAATGCCGCGCCGAAATTGGAGGCATTGATGTCTGCAGCCGTCCAGGTGTTTCCCCACTTCTCGGTTGCGCTGCCGTGCGCTTCGGCAGTGTTGGTATTTCGCGGATAAAGCGTCGCGGTCGAGAGGTCGGTCCCCTGGATCGTTCCCGCCTTTACCAATTGCATTTGCGCGTCGGTACAGCAGTTATTGTTGCTTGCCGTGCGCCAGACCGTCACCGTAATGCCGTTGATCACCGCACCGGCGGGAATTGCAAAATTGTAGCCGGTGCATTGCAGGGTGTTGGTCTGGCCGGGATTCAACCTTGCCCTCGCATAGTTGTTGTCTAAGGATTCGGCGAGGTTGGCGTTGGACCACGTCTGATTGGGACCCGCTATATCGACGCACGTTGACGGCCCCGCGCTGACCGTCACCGCCAGCGCCGTTGCGCTCATGCCCGACAGCAGCAGTGCCAGCAAGCCTCCCCAGAGGGCCTTGACCACGGCCGACCGGCGAGACAGGATTTGGCGCAGCGTCACCATTGGCATCGATGCAATGACCCGCATGAAACAATCATTACTCCTTGCACCCCTTCCCATTTACCCAAGGCTCGGCCATCTTATCCTATCGGTAGATGAATTCGAATCGATGGACGGCATTGCGTCGGCGTTCGGCGCGAGCGCCATCGCTCGTGGCCCTGCCTGCGGCCTGAAAATATGCATTGGTCCGGCCGCGAAATGAGCGCTCGTCCGCGCGAATCCGCTCTTGTCTTGTCTGCCCATCAAAACAACTCGCGCGAATGGATGGTTTTCCGCGTCTCCGGCCCGTAGATGCCGAAACTGCCGCGGGCGGAGGGGTCGCTGTTGTAAGTCGCTGCGCAATCTCCGTAAATCGAGCGCAACCACGGACTCGCGGCGCCTGTCGTCGCGGGATGAACGGTCAGACAGGACTGATCGGCGGTGCCGGTGCCGAGATTGATGGCCAGATCAACGCTGCCGGTGGCGATAGGAGACGGCATCGCAAGGACAATGCTGCCGAGCCCGCCGGAAAGCGTCGTGCCGGCAACATGGCTCGCCCCGAGATTCGCCGCAGTCAGGGTGCCCGAATAGTCCGACAAGGCTACCGACCCGGCCGGTATGACCGTGATGCTGTCGGCGGCATTGAGCACCCAGGAGTTTCCGGTCCAGTACTCTGCCCGTAGCGGCATGCCGAGATTGGCCTTTTCGCTGCCTAAGGCATTGAACAGGCGCAATCTGCCTTGCAGGATGTTGATACTGCCGTCGGCGCCGGAGGACGTGACGGTATCGGCGTCCTCGGCGTGAATCTGGATCGGCGCCGCGAGATAATATGGCAGGCTGTTGAACACAAAAGAAATCTTGCCTGTGGCATCCGAGTAATTGACCGTCGCTTGACCGGGAAAGACCTTGGCGAACTTGCTCGCCGGTATCGCGCCAGTGCCACCCGCAACGGCGTCGACGTAAAGCTTGCCTGCGGTGCCGCCCACCGGCACGCTAAGATTGACCGCCTTGGCGAAATCGCCTGGATTGATGTAGTAGTAGTTCGCCGTGGGGGCCGGCGTCGCTAACCCGTTCATTGCCGTGACTGTCACGGTAAACGGCTCGCCCGGGACGGGTCCCGTCGGATTGCCGGAGTAGGCAAAGCCGCCGCCTTGGGACGTCACCACGGTATCGAAGTGATCCGGGATGAAGCGCCCGACCACGCCGTTGCGCGCCCCGGTATTGTCGAACACTAGGGCGGTCCCGTTTGCGGCAGTCAGGTCCACGCCCGAATTCAGAAAATTGGTCGCAGAAACGCCCAGGGTGAAGCTGCCGACCTCGCTGTAACTCAAATTGGTCGGGGTAGCGATGCCGTTTGTGAAAGAAGCGGGAACCTGCACACCGTTCGTCAAAGTGCCCAGCGTTCCGGCAGCCGGCGTGTAGGGTGCGTTGGCGGAAATGGTGGTCAGCCAAGCGTAGCGCAGCGCGGCGCCGTTGGCCGTGATCTGCGCCAGCGTCGCCCCGGCATCGGGTATCCCGTCGCCGAGCGCGACGTTGGTATCGGCCGCGCTGTTCCACAGATACGCACCGACCGTGGCCTGAAAACCGGTGCCCGCTTTGGCGAACTTCGTGCCCCCGGCGGCTGAGCTGGCCGGATTGTTGGTCGCCCCCTGCTTGATTGCGCTCACCACCAGCGCGAACGGCCGCGTGGTGATGGTGCTGGAGCTGCCGTTGATGGCCGCGCCGCCGAAGCTGAGGCTGTCGTCGCGCAGGTTCAGCGCATACTTGCCGACGTCCGAGGTCGTCAGGTTGAAATTCGCCGAACCCGCGGCGAAGGTGAGCGCCGAGTTGTTCGCGCCGGGAAGCGCGCTGGGCAGACTCACCGCGCCGATCTTGGGGGCGGCGCCACCGGGGTCGCTGATATCGCGCGTCAACCACGCCTTCAGGCTCTTCGCGCCGGTGTAATAGGGCGAGACCGAGCAAGTGCCGGTGCTCGGATCCTTGCGCCACATCGCCACGCTCATCGCCTGCGGGCGTCCCGCGACCTGCACCGCGTCGTTGGTGATCACGAAGGCATTGTCGCTGAAGGCGATCGGCGTGGAGGTCGTACTGCTGGTGGCCACAAGCGGGTCCACCACGCTCACGCTAAGCGCGGTGTCGGCATGCTGGTCACTGAGCGCGAGGGTGGCCACGCCATTGTCCGCCGCCACGAACGTATAGCTGGCCGTGCCGCTGTCGGCAGCCCCCGGTGTCAGGGTGCCCGCCGCAGTCGCTTTGGTCCAGTCTCCGTGCGCAGGCGAGGTCGTGATGTTGACCGTGCCCGTGTAATTGGTCACGACGTTGTTCGCTGCGTTCATCACCGTGATGGTCACGTTCTCCGGCGTGCAAGTGCTGGCGGTGGCGGCAGCGGGATCGACCAAAAAGTGATTCACGCTGTAGGTAACCGGGCAGGCATGGGTTTGCGTCGCGATGGCCGTCACTGCGGCCTGGCTCAACACTTTCGGATATACGCGCACCTCATCCAGATTGCCGCGGAAATGGAACGTTGCCGGCGATTCGCCAGACGCATTTGTTTCGCCACCGATGGAGACCGGGCCGGCATCGGTTCCCCATGCGCCGCCCGTCCACGCTGCCTCGGTGGTGCTGGCGAGCAAAGTACCGGCGGCGTTGAACACGTAAATGGTGCGCTTCTTGTTCGCGATATCCGCCACGGCGGCAACGAAATACCAGGTATTGTTTGCGATGCTGTACGTGGAATCCAGAATGATGGGCGTGATGCCGCGGGAGAAGAATCGGAGCAGTCCCGTACCGCCGTCCCCCAGACTGAAACCATAACCGCCGCTGTTGTCTTGATCATCGATGAAGATGCGCTGCCCGCTCACCGTATTGTTGGTCGTCCGGATCCAGGCGGTGACGGTGAAGTCGGTGGTCAGATTGGGCAAGGGCGTCAGCACGTAACCGGCGGTGATCGTGCCGCCGTTATCGAACACGCCATAATTGCAGGTGCCGGGACTTCCCGCGATGGCTGGGGTCGTGCCAGCGGTGCTGGCGCTGTTGAATGCCTGGGCGTTATTGCCGTTGCCGCTGTTGTCCACGATCTCGCCTGCGGTCCCGTTCCAGAGCGTTTCATCCATGCGGTATTCTGCCAGCGCGGGCGTGGCGCTGACGGTGTAGACCTGCCCGGTGAAAGTGCCCGTCAACGCCGGGCTGACCGAACCGGGTCCGCTTTGATTCAGGCCCAGCGTGCCGGAACCGATGCCGGTGTTGGCGGTCACCGTCCATGTCGTGCCGCTGCCCGTCACCGTCGTAATGAAAGCACCGCTCAGGCCGCTTGGGGCCAGCGTAAAGGCGGTGGCGTCCACGCCGGTCACGCTGGCGCTGAAGGTCACCGTCCAGGACACCGTCGCGGCGCTGGTCGGACTGGAGCCAGCACGGTTGATCGAAACAACTGAAGTCAGGACCGTATAAGTGATGATCACCTGACCGTCAGCGCCGTTGCCGCCGGCGGTACGTTGTTCCGCTCCGCCGCCGCCACCGCCGCCGTTGCCCGAGGTTGGCGCAAAGCCATCTTGGCGGTTGGCGTCGCCGCCATCGCCACCGACGCCGCCGCCAGTCGGCGCAGCGGCGGCCGTCGCGCCGCTCCAAGTCGCAGGACCGTTGGTGCCGTTTGCTGCCGTGCCCGCCGAAGAGCCGCCAGGGCCGCCGCGGCCGGTATTGCTATTGCGTCCCGTACCGCCGGCACCGCCGGAAAATTTCGTCGTGCCTATACCCGAGGCGGCGGCACCGCCTGCGCCGCCCACGCCGCCGGCACCTCCAACCGGAGGATTGCCGCCCGCCCCGCCCTTCGCCAGAACGGTGCCGGAAGTCGAGAACCATGAATCTCCGCCCGCCCCGCCGGCAACGTCAGTCGCCGCGCTCCCTCCGGCGCCAACGGTAACCGTGTAGCTATTTCCGGGCGTGACTGCAATAGCAGCATTCTTCGAATAGGCCCCTCCGCCTCCACCGCCGCCACCGTCCGAGTTATTCGGGTTGCCGCCACCCGCCCCGCCCGCGCCCCACACTTCTACCGTGACCGAAGTCACGCCAGCCGGCGCAGTCCAGCTCGAGGTCCCGGCTGTCGAAAAGGTAGCCGTCGCCGCTTCAGCAGGGCCTGCGAGCAAAACCAACATCAGAAAAAATAATTTTCTAGCCGGCTTTTGCATTGCGAGACAACCTTGCCTGTCTTTACCGTTCGCTTCTTGGGAGTCGCACCTAGTTCAGTCCCGGGACATCGCTGGCGACGATGCGTTCGACTGAGCGCGAAGCTCGGCTTTCGCGAGGGACCGTCGCGTGTCTGACTACATGGCAGAGATGCACAGGCTCGAAAAAAGAAAGGGCAGGATCGGACACCTGATCCGAACCTACCCTTCTTTTGCCTGACGCCCGTCGCCGCGTACGCCGCAGCCGCTTACGCGGTTTTAGCGCTCACGGCGGGCCGCAATCGCGATCAGCAGCCGGTCGTCACCACGGGCGCAATCTGAGGCGGCGTGGTTCCGGTGGCCTCGACATATGAGAACGCACAAGTGGCCGGAGCCGACGCATTTGTCACTTGGATCGTCGCCATAGTGCCGGACACGGTAGAAGTGTAATCGTTGGATAAACCGGCCGCCGTGACGATATCCGCGGCGGTGGGGTAGCGGTTGGACATGGTGATCGTAGCGCCGTCCAGCGTGACCGACGCGTTCGAAGCCAGACTCTGGGCTTGCTGGGTAGCGGTCGCGATATTCATGGCCGAAGCGACAGCCCCGCGCGCGCCCTGGAGTATGGATATCCTGGCGCCCTTCTGAATGCCCATGTACTTGGGCAGCGCCGTCGCGGCCAGAATTCCCAGAATCACGATCACCACGATCAATTCGATAAGCGTAAAGCCCGCTTGCTTCTTCGGCATTCTCTTCTCCCCGAACTTGGTTGAACAACAGGTTTAAGGCTAAACCATAATACCTTGTCTCGTCAACGTAAATCGGCACCAGTTTGACAAGATTTGACAAAGCGCAATCTTCGATTCAGCGCGCCCTGGCCACCTGCCGCGCGGATTTGCCACCTGGACTTGAACCGGATTGCGCATGCAGGCTAGAACCAGACATAGGGATGCACCGGCGCAAAGTTGGCTGCGCTAAGTACCTTGCGCGGCGGCGCGTCCTTCTGCGGCATCTCTTCGTACTCTATCTTTACCTGGTAGCGCACCCATTTGCGCCCGTCGGCCCCGGGCTTGAAATAGTGGCCAAGGTTGACCACATAGACGAGCTCTCGCTGGCTCAGGTCGAAATACCAGCTGCCCGGCGCAACGTGCGCGTAGGCATCAGCGTAGAACTCGCCGGCGTAATTTTGCGGCGGTTCCTGCAGCCAACTGACCGGATTCTCGCTACGCAAGTGCTCTATATCCTTGTCGCGCCCGTCGATCAAGTAGGCGGCGACGCGCATTTGCAGGGCACTTTTGATGGCCGCGGCTGTCTGCTGCATGGCCGCCTTTTCCGCGACCTCCTGATACATCCGCAGGCGGTTGAGCAGGATAGTGGCCATGATGGCCACGATGCAGACGACGACAATCAGTTCGAACAGGGTGAAGCCGGCCTGCCCGCCTGCGCGCCCGCGCGTGGCGCGCAGCCTCAACCCGCGGCGCAGCGTCGACAGGCGGCGCACCTCAACCCGCCTTCGGACCGAGCGCGACCTGGCCAAGATCCCAAATAGGCAGGAACACGCCCAGGGCGAGGACCAGCACCAGAACGCCGAGAAAGACAATCATGATCGGCTCGATATTGGCCGAAAGCCCCTTGAGTTCGTATTCGATGTCGCGCTGGTACATGTCCGCCACTTCCTGCATCAGATCGTCGAGTTCCCCTGCCTCCTCGCCCACTGCGATCATCTGCAGCACGATCGGGGTAAACACGCCGGTGGCCCGCGCCGTGCGCAGCACGCTTTCGCCGCGCTCCACGCCTTCGCGCATTTGATCGATGCGTTGCGCGATATAGGCATTGTCGGCCACTTGCGCCATGACGGCCAAGGTCTGCACCATCGATACGCCGCTTTTCAGGGAGATGGCGAAGCTGCGGGCGAATCTGGCGAGCGTGGCCTTCTCGATAATGCTGCCCGCGAGCGGCAGGCGCAGCTTGAGCTTGTCCCAGCTGTAACGCCCGGCCGGCGTCGCAATGTAGACGCGAAAACCCATGATGCAGGCAATGCCCAGCCCAAGCAGCAGCGGCCAGTAATGCACCATGAAATTGGAAAAATGGATCAACAGCAGCGTGACCGGCGGCAACTCCGCCTTGAAGCTCGCGAACAGCTTGGCGAAAGACGGAATCACGAACAGATTGATGATCACCAGGGCCACCCCCATGGCCACCATGACGAACATGGGGTAGCGCAGCGCCTGCTGCATGCGCTCTTTCATTTCCTTTTCGAATTCGAGGTGGTTGAACAATCTGAGGAATATTTCCTCCAGGCTGCCCGACATCTCGCCCACACGCACCATGCTGACATAGAACTGCGAAAAGACCTCGGGGTGGCGGCGCATCGAGGAATTGAGGTCGCGACCGCTGTCCAGGCTGGTGCGCAGATCCTGGATCACCTTCGCCATGGCGACGCTCTTGGCCGATTCCTGCAAGCCGGCGAGCGCGCGCATGATCGGCACGCCGGACTTGAGCAGCGTGTACATCTGGCGGCTGAACAAGAGCTTGTCGTCGAGGCCGACGCTCTGCGCGAACAGGCGCCCGAATGAACTGTCACGCCGCGCCGTGCTCGGCGCGCCGGTCGGCGCAATATCGATGGGCGATATTCCAGTATTGACCAGCTGGTCGGCAACGGCACCCGAGTCGTCGTCCTCGAGCACGCCGCTTACCAGCTCGCCCCTGGCATTCCTTCCCCTGTATGCGAAATGCGGCATCAGTCCTCGAGTTCGGAGCTGACGCGTATTGCTTCGGCCAGCGTAGTCCTGCCGGCGAACGCCAGTTGTGCGGCATGGTGGCGCATGCTCCTGCCCGCCATGTGCTCGATCGCGAGCCGGACAAATTCGGTCGTGTCCTCGCGGTTCACGGCCGCCGTGAGCGCCGCGTCCATTTCCAGCATTTCGTACACCCCGGTACGCCCGGCATAGCCTGTGAGATGGCAGAACTGGCAGCCGCGCCCGCGCATCATCTTCGCCGGCTTGCCGTCGTCGCGCACGCTGCCGTTCAGCCACTGCAATTCCTGCTCCGACGGTTCATAAGGCTCGGCGCAGCTCGTGCAATTGACCCGCACCAGCCGCTGCGCGATCACCGCCTGCAGCGAAGAGGCCACCATGTAGCGCGGCGCCCCCATGTCGATCAGTCGGATCGGGGTGCTCGCAGCATCGCGCGTGTGCAGGGTCGAGAACACCATGTGTCCGGTGAGCGCGGCGCGCAGGCCGATCTGCGCCGTTTCCGGATCGCGCATCTCGCCTACCAGGATGATGTCGGGGTCCTGGCGCAGCGTCGAGCGCAGCACGCGGGCGAAGGTAAGATCCAGTTTCTCGTTAATCTGCACCTGGTTGAGTCCGGGGAGGCGGTATTCGATCGGGTCCTCCACCGTGATGATCTTCTTGTCGATCGTGTTCACTTCGTTGAGTGCGGCGTACAGCGTGGTGGTCTTGCCGCTACCGGTCGGCCCGGTTACCAGCACCATTCCGGTGGTGCGACGGATGATCTGCTGTAGGCGCTCAAGCAATTGCGGCGGCATGCCCAGCCCTTTCAGGCCCTGGATTCCGGTGTTGCGATTGAGCAGGCGCATCGCCACCGATTCGCCGTACTGCGTGGGCATGGTCGAGATGCGCACATCGACGCGCTTGTCTCCGATGCGCACGTTGAAGCGCCCGTCCTGCGGCAGGCGCTTTTCCGATATGTCCAGGCCCGCCATGAGTTTGACCCGCTGCACCATGGCCGAAGCAATTCTGATGTCGGACTCGGTCTGCAGCTGCATCATGCCGTCTATGCGAAAGCGGACCTGCAGCAGGCCTTCCTGCGGTTCGATATGCACGTCCGACGCGTTCACCTGTGTCGCGTCCTCGAACATGGTCTGCAGCAGTTTGACCACCGGCGCATCCTCCACGCCCGGCTGGACGCTGAGCATGCCGAAATCCACGGCATCTCCCATGTCCGCGCCCAGCTCGCGCGCGAGATCGGTCATCTGCTCGGTGCGCCGGTAGATACGGTCTATGGTCTCGAGCACCTGGTTCTCGTTGACCAGCACCAGCTCGATATCGCGCTTGAGCTGGCGTGCAATCTCATCGTAAGCGAACAGGTCGGTGGGATCAGCCATCGCCACCAGGTAGGTGCTGCCGCGGTCCTCCAGCAACAGGGCGCGGAAACGACGCGCCTGCATCTCGGGCAGCATGCGCGCCACCGCAGGGTTGACGTTGTAATGCTTCAGATTGAGGAAGGGAATCCTCAGTTGCTTGGCCAGCGCCTCGGAAATGCCCTCCTCGGCGACAAAGCCGTTTTCGACCAGCACCCGGCCCAGTTTGCGGCCGCTTTGCTTTTGCTGCTCGAGAGCCAGATCGAGCTGTTCCTGCGAAATCAGCTTTTCCTGTACGAGCAGACTGCCAATGCGAATTTTCTCTGGCCTAGCCATGGGTTCACCCTAAGCCGGACAAGCCGGGAGCGGAATTATCGGAACGAAAGGGGGATGCAGTCATAAGGAATATCGGTAGTTCGCGGCCTCGGCATTGCACGATTTTGGGCCATTTTCTTTCATCAACTTGCCTTTTATAGACAAATCCTGAACTTACCTCCCGTTTCTGTCAACCTGCTTGAGCTTCTCCTTGGCCACTTTCGCAATTTCGCCGAGCGCCGCGGGTTCCTGTTGCGCCGCTTGCTCGGCGACGGGCACGAAACTTTTCAGCCGAGACGGAAACACTGTCACGGCCCGGTCCAGTTGCAGCAGTGCGGCCTTGCGCTGGCCGTTCAAACCCAGCAGCAGCACCTGACGGTAGGCAACTGCGGGAACCGGCGCAAAGCGCAGTACGCGCCGGTCCAGCGCCAGCTTGTCCTCGAGATTGCGGCGGTCGGGGACGATGATGCCGGCGTAGGTCAGCTCTACATACGGCGCAAGCAGGGAGTTTCGGTCCACATTCAGCAAGGCCTCGTTGCGCGCCAGAATCTCGGCCAGGTTCTTCGGCAGTACGCGCGGATACAAGAGCTGTTCCAGGTCGCGGTAGGCATGCAGCACACTGCCCAACGCGAAAAACCCCGCCGCCATCATCACCGGAAAGGCAAAGCGCGACAAGGCCGACAGATGCACGCGCAGGTTGCTCTCGCTGCCCATGCCGAGCAGGATCGCTGCGACACCGAGGAAGTCGGCATGCCACAGGGGATACTCGAGCATGCTGTGCACGAACAACACCGACAGCAGGCACAGCATCCACCAGGTTTCGGCGGTCACCGCGAGGCGGCGGCGCAGACCCCATAGCCACGCTCCAAGCCCGGCACATACCAGCCCCGCGCCCACAAGCCCGGTTTCGGCGAGCAGCTGCATCAGCGCGTTGTGCGAATTTCGATCGTAGTTCGCGATGTGGTAGCGCGACAATTCGGCGGCCTGCTGGAAGAACACGCCGCCATACTGGCCGAAGCCCACGCCGAGCAGCGGCGCCCTGGACCACATCAGCAGGGCTTGGTGCCACATGTAAAGCCGAATGCTCAGGCCCGAACCACCCGGCTTCGACAACAGACCCTGCGCCAAATCCGCCATGAAGCGCTCGTCGGGCGTGACCATCCCGTAGCCGGCGGTGGGCACCCCGATCCGGGTCACCAGACCATAGCGGGCCATCGCGTATTGCACCAGCCAGAACAGCGGCAACAGCACAAGCAGCGTCAGGGCGGCGCGGCGCAGCCGGGGCGCATCGGTTCGGGCACGAAACCATAGGCTGAGCGCCAGCGCCGCGACAAGATAGAGCCAGGTCGAGCGCGAACCCGACAGCGCCAGCGCGTAGAGAAAAATTGCGGTGCAGGCCGCGGTCGTGGGTAGTGTCACCCGCCCTTTGATGCGGAGGTAAAGCGCCGAAATCAGCGCGAGCGTGAGGTAATCGGCGAAATGGTTATTCTGTCCGAAATTGCCGTAAGCACCGCCCTTGTTTGCGACCAGGCTGGCGACCATGAAACTGAACGGGAAACTTATATCGTAGAACTGCACCACCGCAGCAGCGGCGTTGAGCAAGCCGCCGAGCACCAGCATCGCCGCAAGCGAGAGCGCCAACTGCTCCTTGCCGCAGGATTTCGCCAGCACCCGCCCCAACCATACCAGCCATGCCGCCCAGACCACGTAGAGCGCCCCCAGCACCGACATCTCCGGATAGGCAATGTCGAGCAGCCCCAACTGCGCCAGCAGCAGCCCGGCAAACGCAAACAGCCATAGTGCCAGCGTCGGTATTTCCACCTTCTCCCAGAAGCGCTTTACCCCCAGCGGCGCCAGCGCGACGACGCCGAGAGCAAACGCCAGCCACTCCGTATAGAAATTGGTCAGCGGATAGAAATGGTAGGGATTCAGGAACGGAAGCAGGAACATCAGCCCGACAAAGACAAGACTGATGCGCGCCGGAATGCGTGGAAGCAAAATGATTCCCAAAGATTGGACAAACAGGACGCGCCCGCTGACGCACGGCGGATCCGAACTAAGGCCGCTGTTTCCCGACCGCGCCCGCCGCGGGAGCGCTGCCGGATGCGCCTTCCTGAACTTTCACGCTGCCTTGTTTCTCGGCCGCCGGCGTGGAGATCTCGGTTGCCAGCCGTAGCCCCACCTCTTGGACCTGCTGTTCCGTGTTTTCCGCGGCAGGTGGCCGAACATCGGCGGAGGGCTGATGTGCGCCGGCCGCTACCGCCGCTTGCGCCTTGTCCGTGGGCGCTCCAGTCGCTGTTGCTGCCGGCGGCAGCGCTAACGGCGTAACCGCCGGCGACGCAGTCACTGCAGTTGCCGACGGTGAACCAGGTGCCGCGACCGCTGGCGGCGCCACCGCCGACGCTGCCGCGCCGGTTGCGGGCTGCTGCCTGCCGATAGGTCTGATCCGGTTCGCGAAAGCCAGCGGGGTCACCACCGATCTGGGCGTTACCTGATACAACACCCAGAGTATCCATGCGATGACAAGCACCATGAGCCCGGCAATGATGCGCCAGAACAACTCCCAGTCCTCGCGCGGCCTGGGGCTGCCCGCAGCGGCCTCCTGTTGTTGCTGCTTGGTCTGGCTCATGTCGCTCCCCTGTCCCAGTTTGGCGCTAAGCGCCGCGTCCAGGCCCGCCCTCACGGAAGAAATCACGCGTCCGAAAACCGGGTCGTGCGGCTAATGCTTATACTGCTAATCTGCTACGCCAATCCTTCACACCGTCATGTTCGCAACCGCGGCAGTCGCCGCCGGCATATTACGCCGACCCCTCTCTCGGATAGCCGTACCGGCTAGCGGCCATCGTACTCCGTAATTTTCAGATACTACCTCATAGTACCTACATGCGCGTAACGCGGCAAAAACCCGGCGCCGTTAACCTGCGCCCCGCCCCGAACTCCCGAGCACGACCCGCGGCTGGTATCATATCGCGCATACCATGCTACGGCTTCCCGGTTCCCCGGTAACCACCCCGATGAAATTCTGCCCCGACTGCGGCGCCAGCGTCAGCCTCAAAGTACCTGCAGGCGACGTTTTTCCGCGCCACGTGTGCGAAGCCTGCGGCACGATCCACTACTCCAATCCCAAGATGGTGGTTGGATGCATTCCGGAGTGGGAGAGCAGGATTCTGCTGTGCAAGCGCGCGATCGAGCCGCGCCGCGGCTGCTGGACGCCGCCTGCCGGCTTCATGGAAAACGGCGAGACCACCGCGGAGGCGGCGCTGCGCGAGACGCTGGAGGAAGCCAGCGCACGCGTCGAAATCGGCGACCTTTACACCATGCTGTCGGTGCCGCAGGTCAACCAGGTACACATTTTCTATCGCGCGCGCCTGCTCGACCTCGAGTTCGCGCCGGGTACAGAGAGCCTGGAGGTGGCCCTGTTCGAAGAAGCCGAGATACCGTGGAAAGAGATCGCGTTTCGCACGATCTCGACCACGCTCCGACATTATTACGAGGACCGCAAGCAGGGGCGCTACGGCTGCCACTCCGGCGCCATCTTGCCCCCGAAATAAGCGCTCTGTTGCTTGGACCGCGCCTCAGCTCTCAGGCGTCGCGTTGATCTTGTGAATCGAAAGGTCGGCGCCGTTGAATTCCTCCTCCGCGTCCAGACGCAGGCCGACCGTAGCCTTGAGCACGCCATAGACCAAGCCGCCGCCGATCAGCGCGACCGCGATGCCCAGCGCGGTGCCCGCCAGTTGCGACATGAAACTCACCCCGCCCATGCCGCCGAGCGCTTTGAGCCCGAAAATCCCCGCGGCAATGCCGCCCCAGGCACCGCACAGTCCATGCAGCGACCACACGCCCAGCACGTCGTCGATTTTCCAGCGATTCTGCGTCAGCGTGAACATGTTGACGAAGATGAAGCCGGCTACCGCCCCCACCACCAACGCACCGACCGGATGCATCACGTCGGACCCGGCGCACACTGCGACCAGCCCGGCGAGCGGGCCGTTATGTACGAAACCCGGATCGTTGCGCCCGGCAACCAGCGCCGCCAGCGTGCCGCCGGCCATGGCCATGAGCGAATTCATCGCCACCAGCCCGCTAATCTTATCCAGCGTCTGCGCCGACATGACGTTGAAACCGAACCAGCCGACCGTCAGAATCCAGGCGCCCAGCGCGAGGAAGGGAATACTCGAGGGCGGATGCGCGGTCATGATCTTGCCGTCCTTGCTGTAGCGGCCGCTGCGCGCGCCCAGGAGCAAGACCGCGACCAAGCCGATCCAGCCGCCCACCGCGTGCACCACGACAGAGCCAGCGAAATCGTGAAACTCCGCGCCGAACGCGCCCTTGAGCCAGACCTGTATTCCATAGTGGTGATTCCAGGCGATGCCTTCGAAAAACGGATAGACGAAGCCCACCAGCAGGAATGTGGCCGCGAGCTGCGGGTAGAAGCGGGCACGCTCGGCGATGCCTCCGGAGACGATCGCCGGCACCGCGCCGGCGAAAGTCAACAGGAAGAAGAAGCGCACCAGTTCGTAGCCGTTTTTCTGCGCCAGATGCTCGGCTCCGCCCATAAAATGCACGCCGTAGGCGATGCCGTAGCCGATGAAAAAATAGGCGATCGTGGACACGGAAAAGTCGCTCAGGATTTTTACCAGCGCGTTGACCTGGTTCTTCCAGCGCACCGTCCCCAACTCGAGAAACGCGAAGCCCGAGTGCATGGCGAGCACCAGGATTCCCCCGAGCAAGATGAACAGCACGTCACCGGCCGATTTGAAGTGTTCCATACGCCTCCTTTAGACTGAACGTTAGAATTGGTTCGAGCGCGAGTCTGCGGCGCCCCAAAAATATTTCGCGCATTATGAAGATTTTCGCGCGGTTTGTATCCCCTCGATGTCATGGACTTCGACTTGCGCCTTGTGCTAGTGTCCCGAATCGCCAATTCGCTGAAGAAAAGACGTCGAGAATCGACGCCATACGGCGTTGCAAATGCTCGCAAGGTGTCCAACCTTGCTGCGCTTTGCGCCTTGTCTGGCGCCGATTTCGCCGCTTTTCCGCTTCAACCATTGTTTCGTCCTCAGGCAATTGTTCAACGAACTAACGATTCGGGACACTAGCGTGCCGCATCCATGATTCCCTGGCTCGAACGCGATGATCCCTTCCCGCCACTGGCAAGCGCGCTGAAGCATCCCAATGGCCTGCTCGCCGCGGGCGCCGATCTATCGCCCGCGCGCCTGCTTGCCGCCTACCGCCAGGGCATATTCCCCTGGTATTCCACCGGCGAGCCCATCCTTTGGTGGAGCCCGGACCCGCGCATGGTGCTGATTCCGCCCGAATTGAAAATCTCGCGCTCGCTCGCGAAGACCCTGCGCAACCGCGGCCACGAGATTCGTTTCGACAGCGCTTTCGAGGCAGTGATGCATGGCTGTGCTACGAGAGGCGCCGATGCGGCCGCGCACGGCACCTGGATCACCGACGAAATGCGCGCCGCGTATCTGAGTCTGCATGAACTGGGGTATGCGCACTCGGTCGAAACCTGGATCGAAGGCGAACTGGCGGGCGGCTTGTACGGCGTCGCCATAGGCCGCATGTTCTACGGCGAGTCCATGTTCACCCGGGCGCGCGACGCCTCGAAGATGGCGATGGTGAGCCTGGTACGGCGCCTGCAACGCCACGGCTACGGCATGATCGATTGCCAGATGCACACTGGGCACCTCGCGTCTCTCGGTGCGCGTGCGATCCCGCGCAGCGAATTTTCACTGCGGCTGCGGGAATTGGTAGACTATGCCGTCACACCGACCAAGTGGAACAGCCCGGAGGCCGATAGCGATGTCTCTGCTTAACGATCTGCCGCACGCAGTCCTGCAGTTTTATGTGACTGCGCCCTACCCCTGCAGCTATCTGCAGCAGAAGCTGGCGCGCTCCCAGGTTGCAACGCCCAGCCATCTGATCTCGAATGAGGTGTACGCTGAACTGGTGCGGGCCGGGTTCCGCCGCAGCGGCATTTTCACCTACCGCCCCCACTGCGATGCCTGCCGCGCCTGCGTTCCGGTGCGCATCCCGGTGGCAGAGTTCGAACCCGCGCGCGCCCAGCGCCGCGCCTGGAAGCGCCACTCCGTCCTCGACGCCGCGGCGCAAAGCCTGCGTTTTCGCAACGAGCATTACGCGCTCTACCTGCGCTACCAGACCGACCGCCATTCGGGCGGCGGCATGGACCAGGACAGCCGCGACCAGTATTCCCACTTCCTGCTGCAAAGCCGGGTCAATACACGCCTGATCGAATTCCGCGAGGCGGGCAGGCTGATGATGGTGTCCATTATCGACGTGCTCGGAGACGGGGTGTCTTCCGTCTATACCTTTTTCGAGCCGGGCACCGCATCGGCCAGCTTCGGCACTTACAATATTCTGTGGCAAATCGAGCAGTGCCGCATCCTGGGGCTGCCCTACCTGTATCTCGGTTACTGGATCAGGAACAGCCGCAAAATGGCCTACAAGGCGAGGTTCCGCCCGATCGAGGGCCTCATCGATGGCGAGTGGCGCCGCCTCGGCAGCGAGGAGCTCGATTAGCCGGCCGAGCGCCTTCGGCGCACCGATCCGTTTTCCCTGCCGGCGGCGGCGCGCCAGCTTTCGTCCGGCGTCGCCCTGCCCGCTGTAAAATTGCGCCATGCTGTATTCCCTGGCACGCCCGCTTCTGTTCGCACTGGATCCCGAAGTCGCGCACGCTCTCGCTCTCACGTCGATCAAGCTGCTGGAGCGCTCCGGCATGGCTTCGGCGCTGGCCGACACCGCGCCGGCGCGCAGCGTCAAACTCATGGGCCTCGAGTTTCCCAATGCGCTCGGCCTGGCTGCAGGCCTGGACAAGAACGGCGAATACATCGACGCACTTGCGGCGCTGGGCTTCGGCTTCATCGAAATCGGCACGGTCACGCCGCGCCCGCAGCCCGGCAATCCCAAACCGCGCATGTTCCGTCTGCCCGAAGCCCACGCGCTGATCAATCGCATGGGCTTCAACAACCAAGGCGTCGAGCAGCTAGTCGCCAATGTGCTGCGCGCGCGTTACCGCGGCGTGCTCGGCATCAACATCGGCAAGAATTTCGATACGCCGATCACGCGCGCCGCCGACGACTACGAGTTCTGTCTGGCGAAAGTGTATGCGCATGCGAGCTATGTCGCGGTCAACGTATCCTCGCCCAATACCAGGGACTTGCGCCAGTTGCAGGGTGCGGACGAACTCGGCGCTCTCGCGGGCAAGCTCAAGACCGAGCAGCAACGTCTGGCGGATGCGCAAGGACGCTATGTGCCTCTTGTGCTCAAGATCGCCCCGGACCTCGGCGATGCCGAGATCGAGGCCATCGCCAAATGCCTGCTGCGGCACAAGCTGGACGGCGTCATCGCCACCAATACCACGGTTTCGCGCGCCGGCGTGGCAGGCTTGCGCCACGCCGGCGAGAGCGGCGGGCTGTCCGGCGCGCCGCTGCGCGATGCGTCGACCGCAGTGATCCGCAAGCTGGCGCGCGTGCTCGACGGTGCGCTGCCCATCATCGGCGCCGGCGGCGTAATGGGTGCGGATGATGCGCGCGCCAAGCTCGCGGCCGGCGCCAGCCTGGTGCAGGTCTACACCGGACTCATCTATCGCGGTCCGCAGCTGATAGGCGAAATCCTGCGCGCCCTGCCCGCGGCGGGGTCATGAGCCCGCCGGGCCGTCCCAAGGGCGAATCCTTGGCGCGAAGCGACAAGGTAAGCGAATGAGCGACGCTGCGCTCGCCGGCAAAATCGACGCATTGCTGCCGCAAACCCAGTGCACCAAATGCGGCTTCAGCGGCTGCCTGCCTTATGCGCGCGCGATCGCTGCGGGCGCGGCCGATATCAACCAGTGCCCGCCCGGAGGCGCCGCCGGCATAGCCAAGCTCGCTGCGCTGCTCGGGCGCGAGCCCAAGCCGCTCAACCCCGCCAACGGCGCAGAGCGCGGTCGCGCGCTGGCCCTGATCGACGAAGCGCGCTGCATCGGCTGTACCCTGTGCATACAGACCTGTCCGGTGGATGCGATCGTCGGCGCGGCCAAGCTGATGCACACGGTGATCGCCGAACTGTGCACCGGCTGCGAGTTGTGCCTGCCGCCTTGCCCGGTCGATTGCATAGATATGGTGCCGCTGCCGCAAGCGGACGCGCCGTGGACGCAAGCTATGGGCGATGCGGCGCGCGCGCGCTATCAGTTCCGCAGTCTGCGCCTTGCACGCGAGGCGGCCGAACGCGCCGAGCGCCTGGCGCGCAAGGCGCAAGGCGAGCCGGGGCAAGCCATGCCCGACGCCAAGAAGGCGGCGATTCTCGCCGCGCTGGAACGCGCCAAGGCGAGAAAGGCCGGCATCGCGCCCAAAAACACCGAGAATCTTTCGCCGCAGGTTCTGGCCGAAATCGCCGCCATCGACGCACGCCGCATGGCGGCGAAAAAACGATGAACTCCGCGAAACGCCGGAAAATCTTCGAGCGCTTTCAGGCGGCGAATCCGGAGCCGCGCGGCGAGCTCGAATACCGCACGCCGTTCGAACTCCTGATTGCCGTGATCCTGTCGGCACAAGCCACTGACAAGAGCGTAAATCTGGCCACGCGCGGCCTGTACCGGGCGGCGCGCACGCCGCAACAAATGCTCGCCCTCGGCATGGACGGGCTGATCGCCCATATCAGGCGCATCGGGCTGTACCGCACCAAGGCGAAAAACATACTCGCCACCTGCGAGCTGCTGCTGCAAAGGCATGCTGGCAGGGTGCCGCAGGAGCGCGCGGCGCTGGAGCAGCTGCCCGGGGTCGGCCGCAAAACCGCGAACGTGGTGCTGAACATTGCTTTCGGCCAGCCGACCATCGCCGTTGACACGCATATATTTCGCGTTGCCAACCGCAGCGGCATCGCGCCCGGCAAGACCCCGCTGGAGGTCGAACAGAAGTTGCTGAAATTCGTGCCGCCGGAGTTCTGCCTGCATGCCCACCACTGGCTGATCCTGCACGGTCGCTATGTGTGCAAGGCGAGAAAACCGGATTGTCCGAAGTGTCTGATAGCGGACCTGTGCGAATACAAAACCAAGGAAAATCGTGCTTAGTGATTCGTGGCTCCTTGCTCGGACCACGAACCACTGACCACGAACCACGTACCCATGTTCAATCCCAGCCGCGATCAGGTCAGACAATTTTTCTTCGATACCTGGCGCAAGTACCGCGCACGCGAAGCGCTGGCCGGGCTGGAACAGCTCGCGCTGACCGTGATCCTGCTGCATCCGGAATACCAGCCGGTGCTGGACGATCCCGAGCGTTACCAGGATCGCGACTACCGGCCCGAGGCGGGCGATACCAACCCGTTTCTGCACATGAGCATGCACCTGGCGATCGAGGAGCAATTGTCCATCGATCAGCCGCCTGGGATCGGACTCGAATTTGCGCGCATCGCAGCGAAATCCGGCGACCGGCATGCCGCCTGTCACCAGGTCATGGAATGTCTTGCCGAAACCGTTTGGCGCGCGCAACGCGACGCTGCGGCGCCGGACGCGCCGGCCTACCTCGAATGCCTGAAGCGGCGCTGAGCGCCACTCGGAATTATTGCGCCAGCCGGCGTTCCGGCATGACTTTCAGGCTGCCCTTCAGACTGCTGATGTAGGCGGTAATATCCTCGATGTCCTGGTCCGACAGCGCGCTGGCCTGTGCGCCCATGATCGGGTTCTTGCGCGCGCCGGACTTGTAGTCGAGCAGCGCGCGCGCGAGGTAGTCCTCGTGCTGGCCGGCCAAGCGTGGATAACCGGGCGAAACCGGAGTGTTGAAATCGGCGCCATGGCAGGCCTTGCAAACCGTGGCCTTCTTCGCGCCCGCTGCGGCATCGCCGCTGGCGTATGCGATTTGGCTGGCGCAAGCCAGCAGAGCGATTAGCAATGTCTTTTTCACGATCGCTCCTTTATTCGTGGCCGCGGGAAAAGTAAGCGGCGATGTCCGCGATGTCCTGATCGGACAGGCCTTCCGCGACCGCGCGCATCGACGGGTGGCTGCGCGCGCCGGATTTGTACTCGTGTAGCGCATTGACGATATAAGCCTGCTGCTGCCCCATGATCAGCGGCACATGGTAGACATGCGGGTAGGCCGTCCGGTAATCGGGAATGCCGTGGCAGCCTTCGCACATGGAGATTTTGCCCTTGCCAGCCTCCGCATTGCCCACCGGCGCCTGCGCGAGCGCCGGGCCAGCCAGGAAAAGCAGCACAAACCCCAGAATTATTTTTTTCATCGTCGTCTTCACTTTCAAGGTCGTATACAGAGCAGGTTCAGAACGCCATCTGCCGCCAAAGTTCAATGGGCCGTGGATTTTATACGATAGGCAGAGGGCGAGTAAAGAGTCGATTCGCGGCTACCCCGTCCGCGACTGCACCTGCCGCTGTGCCCGGCAGGCAGGCGAAGGCGGCCAAGCCGCCGTCGCGCGACCCGTCGTATAATACTTTTTTTCCTACAGGGTATTGCCATGCGTTTCCACGGTTCCGACAACTACATCTCTACCGACGACCTGACCCTCGCCGTCAACGCCGCCGTGACGCTGCAGCGCCCGCTGTTGATCAAGGGCGAACCCGGAACCGGAAAGACCATGCTGGCCGAGGAAGTGGCCAAGGCGCTCGGCCTCCCGATCTTCGAGTGGCACATCAAGTCCACCACCAAGGCGCAGCAGGGCCTGTATGAGTACGATGCGGTGTCGCGCCTGCGCGATTCCCAGCTCGGCGACCCGCGCGTGCACGACATCAACAACTACATCGTCAAGGGCACCTTGTGGCAGGCGTTCACCGCGGAGGAGCCGGTGGTGCTGCTGATCGACGAAGTCGACAAGGCCGACATCGAGTTCCCCAATGACCTGCTGCGCGAACTCGACCGCATGGAGTTCTACGTCTACGAGACGCGCGAGCTGGTCAAAGCCAAGCACCGTCCGATCGTGTTCATCACCTCAAATAACGAAAAGGAGCTGCCCGACGCCTTCCTGCGGCGCTGCTTCTTCCATTACATCCGCTTCCCGGACAAGGAAACGATGGAGAAGATCGTCGATGTGCACTATCCCGGCATCAAGAAGCATCTGCTGCGCGAGGCGCTGGAAGTGTTCTTCGAGGTACGCGAAGTGCCGGGACTGAAGAAGAAGCCCTCCACCTCGGAACTGCTCGACTGGCTCAAACTGCTGCTCGCCGACGATATTTCGCCCGAGGCGCTCAGGAGCAAGGACAAAAAGACCATCATCCCGCCGCTGCACGGCGCGCTACTCAAGAACGAGCAGGACGTGCACCTGTTCGAGCGGCTGATTTTCATGTCGCGGCACAACCGATAGCGCGAGCGCTAGCGCAGCGCCAGTATCCCGGTCTGGGTAATCATGCTGATCGATTTCTTCCTCAAACTGAAGGCAGCCAAGCTTCCGGTCACGACCAAGGAATACCTCATGCTCGTCGAGGGCATGCAAAAAGGCGTAGCCGGCGCCTCGATCGACAATTTCTACTATTTCGCCCGCACCTGCCTGGTCAAGGACGAGGCCAACTTCGACAAGTTCGATCGCGCCTTCGGCGAGTACTTCAAGGGCGTCGAGGCGGTCATGGGCGTGGAGGCGGACATCCCGCTCGAGTGGCTGCGCAAACAGGCCGAACTCAATCTGAGCCCGGAGGAGAAAGCCAAGATCGAGGCCATGGGCGGCTGGGAAAAGCTCATGGAAACGCTGAAGAAACGCCTGGAGGAACAGAAAGGCAGGCACCAGGGCGGCAGCAAATGGATCGGCACCGGCGGCACCTCGCCTTACGGCGCCTACGGCTACAACCCCGAGGGCATACGCATCGGCCAGGAGGGCTCACGCAACCGCTCGGCCGTGAAAGTGTGGGACCAGCGCGAATACCAGAATCTCGACGACCAGGTGGAACTCGGCACGCGCAACATCAAGGTTGCGCTACGGCGGCTGCGCCGTTTCGCCCGCGACGGCGCGCCCGAGGAACTCGATCTGGACGGCACCATCACCTCCACCGCCAGAAAAGCCGGGATGCTCGACATCCTGATGCGGCCCGAGCGCCACAACAAGGTCAAGGTGCTGCTGTTCTTCGACATCGGCGGCTCGATGGACGACCACATCAAGCTGTGCGAGGAGATGTTTTCCGCGGCCAAGACCGAATTCAAGCACATGGAGTATTTCTATTTCCACAACTGCCTGTACGACTACGTGTGGAAAGACAACCGCCGCCGCCACTCCGAGCGCACGCCGACCGTGGACATCATGCACAAGTACGGGCACGACTACAAACTGATCTTTGTCGGCGACGCCACCATGAGCCCCTACGAAATCCTGCAGCCGGGCGGCTCGATCGAATACTCCAACGACGAGGCCGGCGCGGTGTGGCTGCGGCGCATGCTCGACGTCTATCCGAAAGCGATCTGGCTCAATCCGGAGCCGGAACAGCTCTGGCCCTACCGCCAGTCGATCTCGGTCATCCGCGAGATCATGGAAACGCGCATGTACCCGATCACAATCGAGGGACTGGAGCGCGCGATGCGCTATCTGAGCAAGTAGCCTGGGGATTGCGTCAGTGCAGCGCGATGGCGATCGCAGCGCGCACGGCTAGCGGCGCACTGGTGAGCCGAAGATCCGCCTAGGCACGCCATTGTCCGAGGGTGTGCAGTTCCGATGTATCCAAGGGCACAGCACTCCTATATCCATGAAAGCGGCCTTCCGCCACTTCGGGAGCCAGGCAGGCAAATGCGGCTCGGGTCTCTGGATCCTCGATGGCCTGGGCAAACAGATCCGGGTCCACCCAGTCCAGGCGTCCCTTTTGCAACTGCGCGTAGATACGCGCGCTACGGTTATCGACAAAGTTGATCACCGGAAGGCGGCGTGCGCACTCGCGCAGAAAATCGGCATTGCCGCTCGCCTCCCAATCCGGGCCGCGGGGATAAACCTGTGCAGGATCACGGGCATTGACATCGATTTTTCGGTAGCGGTCGATATTCAACATGCCCTTCACATCGAGGATATTCAGTTCGCCCCTGAAGCCGTAGGCGATAGTGCGCGGCAGTTCGCCCTGCGCGACACTATTATCGAGAAACTCGAAATGCGCCGCCATGTCCATGCGTTCGGTCCAGGTAAAAAACAGCCTGGGCATCCCGGCGAAAGCCTCCACGTTGTGATCCAGTAAATCATCCACGGCCTTATACCGCCCGACCTTGAGTCCCCGCCCCCAGGCCCGTTCAACGGTTGCATCCGGCGGCGTGATGACGAAAAACATATACACCACGCGTCCGAATCGGGTCAGCAGGTTGCTGCCGGCACGTCTTTGAGCGTCGGGATCGAAGCTGTCGAAACGGAAACGATCGATGACCAGATGCGACATCGCGCCCCGGCTGGCCTTGCGACTCATGTAGCGATCCAGTTTGCGATCAATAATCGAATTCTCATCCCCGGTCAGGGTTCCGGCATACTTGTAGTGAGGACCCAGGGAATCATAATCGAGCAGATACTTACGCCAGATATCCGGACTGATCAGGGCGAAATTGTTCCAGTCAAGGCCGAGTCGGGCGGCCAACTGTCTCTGCAGCGGTCGCAGGGTACTTTTTCCCGAGGCAGAAGCCCCCTTGGTGTTCATCACCACCGGATTAGTTTGCGCAGGCAAACGCAGATAGCCTTCGATCTCGCGCCCGCGTTCGATAAAGGGTTCGATCATGAATCCGATCATCTCGCTGCCGTAATTGTTCAGCACCCGATCGGTAGCGAGGCGAATCAGCAACGGCGCATCCGCATGCAAAGCGCCGTGCCTCCCATACAACACGGAGGCGATTCTGTGCAGCACCTGGCAGCAGGCGCGGTGCAAGTCCTCCGTCGAGGCTTCGGCCATGCGTTGCCACTGCGCCATGCACCGTAATTCCCTTTGTTCACGGCTTTCCGTCGGTGCGGATTTGGCAGTGCGCGAAGATCTCAAGCCAAGGCGCTCGAGAACGCTCCTCGGATGAGACCGATCCGTGGTGCCGACGTCATCAGCAAGCAGCGTAGCACGCAATATGTCGCTGACTTGATCATGGACCCGACGTTCGAGATCGGTGTAGGCTGCGGTGATCGACTGCATTTGCGGCGCCACATGGTCCTGCCATATTTTTGCCACCATGGCCCGGGCATTGTTGCCCAGATCCTCATACCTGGAACCATCCGGAACCAGAAAATCCGCCGACACCCGAATCAACAGTTCATGAGTCACCAGCCGTTCGGGTCGGAATCGCACCAGTTGCCGGGGACGAAGCCCCGTAAATGCGGCTAATTCCAGGACCTCATCCACGCTGGTGAACACATTCTCAGGCCGCATCAACGTCACCAAGGGCAGCAACTTTGACGGCAATTGGGATTCAATACCCGGGTTCCAGGGGCCGAAGCCGTCTGCATCAAGCGATGAATTCATCGTGCATACATTTCAATATTCACCTGACCCTGTCGATGGACCGTTCAGCACGAAACGAGCCAGCGAGTCGTTTCGATTAACGGCGCCTTCCCCGCGCGCGGCTTCAGGTCGACGACAGCCCCACAACATGGTGGTGCGAGCCATGTCGGTTCTTCAAGACCTGCGGCCCCAGTGAGCCGACGACCATGCCGACGATCGCCATAAAAAAGCCGGCCAGTTGCCCGGGGAAATCCTGCCCTGCGGGGGTAAGCAGGAACAACAACCAGGTCAAAACGCCGAGTACGATCGAGAACACCGCGCCCTGCGTTGTTGCACGTTTCCAGTAAAGACCCGCCAGCAGCGGCACGAACGCGCCGACCAGGGTCACCTGGTACGCACCGGCAACCTGTTCGTAGATCGATGTGCCGCGCAACAGGATCGCGTAGACGCAGACGCAGACGCTGAAGATCAGCACGGTCGCGCGCATCGCCGTAAGTTCCTGTCTATCAGCTTGACGCGGGTCCAACTGGCGCCAGACGTTCTCGACGAAAGTAACCGACGGCGCCAGCAGCGTTGCCGACGCGGTGGACATGATGGCCGACAGCACCGCACCGAAGAATATTACCTGCATCGCAACCGGCATGTGCTCGAGCACGAGGGTCGGCAGCACTTTCTGCGGGTCGGTTTTAAGCAAGTTGGCAGCCTGCTCCGGCATGATGATCATCGCGCTGGTTACGAGGAACATCGGCAGGAAGGCGAAAGCGATGTAGCACAGTCCTCCGATCACCGGCCCTCGGGTCGCGGCCTTGACGTCCTTCGCCGACATCACGCGCTGGAAAATGTCCTGCTGCGGGATGGAACCAAACATCATCGTGATGCCTGCGGCGACGAAGAAAATGGTGTCCTTGAAGTCCGGCGCGGGCAGAAAGCGGAACATGTCCTTGCTCTTGGCCAGTGCCAGCACCTTGTCGGCGCCACCCGCCTGCTGGCCGGCGAAGACAACCAGAACAACCAGGCCGATGACGAGCACGATCATCTGCAGGAAATCGGTCACCGCCACCGACCACATGCCGCCGAACAGCGAGTAGACGAGAATTATCGACGTTCCGAGGATCATCCCGAGCGGAATGCTGATTGCGCCTCCCGACAGGACATTGAAGACCAGGCCGAGCGCAGTCACCTGGGCCGATACCCAACCGAGATAGCTCAGGATGATCATCAGCGAGCAGCCCACCTCGACCCACCGACCGAAGCGTTCGCGGTAATAGTCGCTGATCGTCAGCAGGTCGAACTTGTACAGCTTTCCGGCGAAGAACATACCGACCAGCACCAGACACAGTCCTGCGCCGAACGGGTCCTCGACCAGCGCTTGGAGGCCGCCGCTGACGAACCGCGCGGGAATACCCAGCACCGTCTCCGCCCCAAACCATGTGGCAAACGTCGTCGTAATGATCATCATCAGGGGCAACTTGCGCCCGGTGACCACGAAATCGGCCGTGTTCTTGACGCGCTTGGCGGCCCACAGGCCGATGACGATGGTAACCAACAGATAAAAAATGACCAGGGTCAACAGCATGTGGCTTACTCTCCGTTGCGAATGGTTGGAATGATTTGGGCCACTAGCTTATAGCTTGGCTGGCGCAAGATTACCCGCACATCAGGCGGCCGCGCAAGCCACCGGCACACTATGGCCACGGCGCATATTCGACGTCTAGGCGAAGGCGGTGTGGTTCGATCCGGAGCGGGACCGGCTCCGGCCCGAGCGCCAGACGATCTTCGTCATCCGCGCATGCGATCGTGCCTGGATCCGATCGCCGTAGGGAGCCTGTAGCGCGCGATGCGCCGCCTGAGCAGGCAGATCAGCAACCACCCGGCGGACTGCCTCAACCGCCGAGCACGATCTTCAAGGCGTCGAAAATGGCTTGCGATTTCGCTGGCTTGGACAGGTATGCGTCGGCTCCGAGCGACAGGCCCTCCAGCAGATACTCGGGAGCCGTGTGCCCGCTGAACATGATCACGGGTAGATTGCGCAGCGCCGGATGCGTGCGGATCTTGGCAAGAATCTTGAACCCGCTCACGTTACCGGGCAAGCCGACATCGAGTATTACCGCATCCACGCGCGGCGTCTTCTGCATGGCCTGGACGAATGTTTGTACGTCTCTCGCCCTGCGCGTCTGGTAACCCGCCGCCCGCGACAGCAGCAAATCAAGCATGTTCAGCGTTGGAAGGTCGTCTTCGACGATCAGGATCGTGGTCTTCTTGGGATCGACGGTGCGCGCCGGACGCGGCCGGGTCACGTTGACAAAATAGTTGCCCTCCGCCAGATCCCTCACGCCGATCAGTATGTCCTGGGGTATGCGCCGCGGAGGCGGTGGCGGCGGTTCCGGCTTGAGATCGGCCAGCCTGAATACACCGGTAAAATCCAGATCGATGGCCTTGTCTTTGTCGGTGGAATTGGTCTTGTCCATGGCTCGGACACCCTCTTGAGCGTCAGCACTCCGGCATGCGGTCGATCGCCACATGCAAAGTTCCGCTGCGCAGGGGCAGATCGCGCTGCAGGAAGGGAATTTCGACGTCCCGCGTGCGCATTTCCGTCTCGATTGCCCAAAGAATCAGCATAACACCGGAAACAAGATTGCTGAAGATGTTCTGCAGCCCAAACCCGCCCCCGACCGCACCGCCGATTCCAAAAAGAATAATGACGCGGCCGACGAATCCGAACAGCGAGACCGGCGCGCCCCAATCGTGAACGCCGTTTGGCCGCCCCAGGTGCACAACATCGCCGGAAACACCGTCAAGTCGCGCAATCCATCGCTCCGGGCTAGTCGTTCTCGCGCTGGGGCGGTGGGGCGACCTTGATCGCTTCCTCGATGGTGGTGCGACCGGCCGCTACTTTCATGGCGGCGCTGATGCGCAGCGGTTTCATACCTTCCTTGTAGGCCAGTTCGCGCATCGGCGCGAGCTCCGCCTTGGCGTCGATCAGACGCCTCATTGCCGGCGACATCAGCAGGATTTCGTAGATACCGATGCGGCCGATGTAGCCGGTATTGCGGCATTCGAGGCAACCGACCGGCCGAAAAATGTGCGCCGGGCGCTTCGCCTTCCACGGCGCGACGAATTCTTCCCAAGTGAGGTCATCGGCGCGGGAATCGTCGTAGGGCACTTTCTTTTTGCAATGCGGGCACAGCGTTCGCACCAAGCGCTGCGCCATTATGCCGAGGATGGTGGAGTTGAGAAGATAAGAGGGCACGCCCAGATCCAGCAGCCGCGTGATCGCCGCCACCGAATCGTTGGTATGCAGGGTCGAGAGCACCAGGTGGCCGGTAAGCGCGGCCTGGATCGCCATGTCCGCGGTCTCGAGGTCGCGGATCTCACCCACCATGATGATGTCCGGGTCCTGGCGCATCAGCGCGCGCACACCATCGGCAAAGCCGAGGTCGATGCCGTGCGTGACCTGCATCTGGTTGAACGCCGGCTCGACCATTTCGATCGGGTCTTCGATGGTGCAGACGTTGACCTGCTCCGTGGCCAGGGTCTTCAGCGTCGAGTACAGCGTGGTCGTCTTGCCCGAGCCGGTGGGCCCGGTGACCAGGATGATGCCGTGCGGCGCCGCGGTCATCTGGCTCCAGCGCGCCTGGTCCTCGTCGGAGAAGCCGAGTTCGGCGAAATCCTTGACCAGCACCTCCGGGTCGAACACCCGCATCACCAGTTTCTCGCCGAACGCAGTCGGCAGAGTCGACAGGCGCAGCTCTATTTCCTGGCCGTCGGCAGTGCGCGTCTTGATGCGCCCGTCCTGCGGCCGGCGCTTCTCCACCACGTCCATGCGGCCGAGAATCTTGATACGGCTGGTCATCGCGGACATCACCGCCGCCGGAATCTGATAGACCTGATGCAGCACGCCGTCGATGCGAAAGCGTACATAGCCCACGTCGCGGCGCGGCTCCATGTGGATATCGCTCGCGCGCTGGTCGAACGCGTACTGCCACAGCCAGTCGACCACATGCACGATATGCTGGTCGTTGGCGTCGTACTGGCGGTTGGTATTGCCCATCTCCACCAGTTGCTCGAAGTTACCGATGCTGCTGCGCTGGTCACCTTTCTCCGCAGCGCCCTTGACCGACTTCGCCAGGTTGTAGAACTCGACCTGGTAGCGCGCGATATCGGTCGGATTGGCGATCACGCGGCGGATATCCAGGCGCAGGATCGGCCTGAGTTCGCGCTCCCATTCCACGATGTAAGGCTCGCAAGTGGCGATCACCGCCTCCTTGGTGCTCACTTCCACCGGTAGTATTTTGAAGCGCTGTGCATAGGCATTGGACATGATGTCGGTGACCGCGGAAAAGTTGATTTTCAGCGGGTCGATGTGGAAATAGCCCAAGCCGACCTTGGCCGCCAACCACTCGGAGAGCAGTTCGAGGTGCAGCAGCTTGTTCGGCGGCAGGAGCGACTTCCATTTCTGATCGGCGATCACCGTGAGCGGGTGATGATCGGCGCGCGCCATGCGCCGGTCGGCGATCAGCTTGTCGGCCTCGGCGCGCCCGACGATGCCGTCGGCGACCAAGTCGTCCAGCACCTCGGCGAGGCTCAGTTTTCGGTCGGCGGCGACTTCGGCGGCGGATTGCATGGGTTGCACTATAGCGGCAATGCCCGAGGGGTTCAAATTACACTTGTTACCGTCGCGGGTATCGGGGCTGCCGATTGTGCTAGCATTTCCCCCCCAAGCCGCGGTGTTTCGCGCGGCAGTTACCGGCGATTACCCGCAGCTAATCGCATTTTGGCGCCGACACGGGAAAACACTTCGGCGCAGCCATCACTGACAGGAGCACGCAATGATCAAAGTCGGAGACCATCTGCCCGACGGCAAGTTGAGCGAAGCCACCGAATTCGACGAAACCGCCGGATG
>CAZRMO010000005.1:27239-30408 GCA_964601155.1 uncultured Enterobacteriaceae bacterium | reverse complement strand
ATGGGCGTGCGCTCGAACCGCTATTCGATGCTGGTGGACAACGGCGTGGTCAAGCAGCTCAACGTCGAAGGGCCAGGCAAATTCGAAGTCTCCGACGCCGAGACCATGCTGAAGCAGATGTAGCTTGTTTCGCCGTGCGAGGGGATTCCTCCCCTCGCATTGTTGCAGACCCTAGCTTCCCGGGGTCCAGATCTTGGAGGCGCCGCCCGAGAGCGCGAGCATCAGCTCGTTCAGGCGTTTGACGAAGCCGGCGGGATCCTCGAGCTGCCCGCCCTCGGCGAGCAAAGCCTGGTCGAACAGCACCTGGCTCCAGTCGGCGAACTGCGTTTCCTCGTATTTGAGCCGCTGTACCAGCGGATGGTTCGGGTTGACCTCCATGATCGGCTTGGACTCGGGCACTTTCTGCCCGGCCGCCTTGAGGATACGCGCGAGATTGCCGC
Organism: uncultured Enterobacteriaceae bacterium; assembly: GCA_964601155.1. GTDB lineage: Bacteria > Pseudomonadota > Gammaproteobacteria > Burkholderiales > SG8-39 > 2-12-FULL-64-23. Next base: position 29,968 of record CAZRMO010000005.1, on the reverse strand, counting down.
CCATGTCGTACTGATCCGATACCAGGCAGGCGGGTGAGGATGTCAGCCGCAGTGTCACCCGTACTTCCTTCACCTGCTCGCCCAACGCGCCCGTGATCTTGTCGGTCAGTTCCTTGTATTCGCCGGCCTGCTTTTCCTGCTCTTTTTTCTCCGCCTCATCCTCGAGCTTGCCCAGGTCGAGGTCGCCCCTCGCCACCGAGGTCAGCGGCTTGCCTTCGAATTCGGTCAGATTCGATACCAGCCATTCGTCGACGCGTTCCGCCAGCAACAGCACTTCTATGCCCTTCTTGCGGAACACTTCCAGATGCGGACTGTTCTTCGCCGCAAGGAAGGATTCGGCGGTGACGTAATAAATCTTTTCCTGGTCCGGCTTCATGCGCGCCACATAGTCGGCGAGGGACACGCTCTGTTCCTCACTGTCGTTATGCGTGCTCGCAAAGCGCAGCAGCGCGGCGATCTTTTCGCGGTTGGCATGATCCTCGCCCACACCCTCCTTCAGCACCAGGCCGAATTCCTTCCAGAACCCCGCGTATTTATCCTTCTGGTTCTGCGCCAGGTCTTCGAGCAGCGCCAGCACGCGCTTGGTGCAGCCGGAGCGGATCGCCTCGATGTCCTTGCTTTGCTGCAGAATTTCGCGCGACACATTGAGCGGCAGGTCGCTGGTATCGACCACCCCGCGCACGAAGCGCAGGTAGGCCGGCAGCAGCTGCTCGGCGTCGTCCATGATGAACACCCGGCGCACGTACAACTTGACGCCGTGGCGATGCTGGCGGTCCCACAGGTCGAAGGGCGCGTGCTCAGGCAGATACAGCAGCTGGGTATACTCGTGCCGGCCCTCGACGCGGTTGTGCGTCCAGGCGAGCGGCGTTTCGAAATCGTGCGCGACGTGCTTGTAGAACTCCTGATACTGCTCCTCGCTGATCTCGGACTTGGGGCGCGCCCACAGCGCGCTCGCCTGGTTGACGGTCTCGTCGTCGCCGGTCGGCTTGTGCGCCTTCGTTTCTTCGTCCCAGACGCTCTTTTCCATGCGGATCGGGATCGCGATATGGTCGGAATACTTGCGGATCAGCGCGCGCAGACGCATATCGTCGAGCAATTCGTCCTCGCCCTCGCGCAGGTGCAGCGTCACCTCGGTGCCGCGCTCGGGCTTCTCCACCCCTTCCATGCTGTACTCGCCGCCGCCGTCGGATTCCCAGCGCACCGCCTCGCCCGCGGCGAGGCCCGCGCGCCGCGTCACCAGGGTCACGCGGTCGGCGACGATGAAGGAGGAGTAAAAGCCGACGCCGAACTGGCCGATCAGGTGGGCGTCCTTGGCCTGGTCGCCGGTGAGCGCCTGGAAAAACTCGCGCGTGCCCGACTTGGCGATGGTGCCGATGTTGGCGACGACCTCGTCGCGCGACATGCCGACGCCGTTGTCGGACACCGTAATGGTGCGCGCCGCCTTGTCGAAACGCACGCGTATGCGCAGATCCGCGTCGGCGCCGTAGAGCGAAGCGTCCGACAGCGCCTCGAAACGCAGCTTGTCGGCGGCGTCGGAGGCGTTCGAAATCAATTCACGCAGGAAAATCTCCTTGTTGCTGTACAAGGAGTGGATCATCAGATGCAGCAACTGCTTGACTTCGGCCTGGAAGCCCAGCGTTTCCTTGGTGGCGGTGGCGGACATGGATACTCCGGATATGGTTGTGATTGTCTGTCTAGGTGCGGGCGGCGCTCGGGGTTTTCAAGAGACAAGCCGCCGCCACGGTAGAATATAGCCGGGGCCTTTCCACGATCAAGCCACTCCTTGCAGCTGCACCCTCAATTTCTCGCCGGGTTCAAATCCTGCCTGCCGGTACTGCCCGGGGTGCTGGCCTTCGGCGCCATCAGCGGCGTGGCCATGGTCGCGGCCGGCATGCCGAATTACCTGGCGATGCTGATGTCGGTGCTGGTCTACGCCGGCAGTTCGCAGCTGGCCGCCTTGCAGCTTCTCGCCTCGGGCTCCCCGGTCGCAATCGCCATCCTCGCGGCACTGGTGATCAATCTGCGTTTTTCCATCTACAGCCTGTCGATAACGTCGCACTTGGCCGCGGCCGCCCCCCGTTGGCGGCCGCTGCTCTCCTATTTGCTGTCGGACAACGGCTATGCCATGGCGCTGCGCGGCTACGAGCGTCCTCTGGGGGCAGCGGACAAAGTCTGGTACTACCTCGGCTGCTGCGCCGCCATCTGGACCACCTGGCAGATCGGCACCTTCTCCGGCATCGTGCTTGGCGCACGCATTCCCGGCGGCTGGCACCTGGAATTCACCATCGTGCTGACCTTCCTCGGCATCGTCGCGCCCACCATCCGCGACCGCGCCATCGCCGCCGCTGCCTGCGCCGCGGGCGTCACCGCCGTGCTCGCCTGGCCCCTGCCGCTGCGTCTGGGCCTGCTGGTGGCGGCCGCCGCGGGGATCGCCGCCGGCATGCTGGTGGAAACACTCCAGGCCGAGCGCAAATCGCCGGAACGACCGCGATGACGACGTTCTGGCTGCTGATCGCGGGTCTCGCGCTGACCAGTTTCATTCCGCGCGCCTCCTTCATCCTGCTGTTCGCGCGCTGGCCGGTGCCCGCGCCGCTGCAGCGCGCGCTGCGCTACGTCCCGGCGGCGGTGTTCTCGGCGATTCTCGTGCCCGCGCTGGTGCTGACCGATGGCTCGGTGCACGTCGGCCTGGACAACCCGCGCCTGCTCGCCGGCATCCTCGCCGGCGCCAT
>CAZRMO010000005.1:0-27139 GCA_964601155.1 uncultured Enterobacteriaceae bacterium | reverse complement strand
GCCGTTGCCGACGCCCTGGTTGCATTTCTTGTCGTGCTTATCTTTTTTGTGGTGCTTATCTTTATCGTGCCCATGGTTTTTCTCGGGTTTGCACGACGACGGGGGAGAGCCCGGCCCCGCAGCGCAACCGATGACGTTGGTGCCTGTCAGGGTGACGGCGACGTTCGCCAGCACGCGCCCGGCCACGGTTCCACCTGTCATGGTAACGGACCCGCCGATGGCGTCACCGGCCAGGATGTTTCCGCTGAGCGCCGAAGTCGACATGGTCACGGCCGCGCTCGGTACCCAGTACACGTTGCACGGCTGCCCGCCGTTGGCCATGACCACCGAGAAGTTGGTGCCCGTAAGGGCTGCCCCGATGTTGAAAATCCAGACCGCGTTGGCGTCGCCGCCCGCGTCGAGGATCAACACGCCGGTTCCCGTCAATGCGGTGGCGGCGTCGGAGCAGTAGACACCAGGGGCCAGCGTCACTGGGCCCGTGATTGTACTAGGCAAGGTATCGGTGCAAGCCGTGGCCTTGAGTGTAGTGTAGGCGTCGAGAAAATCGGTACGCGCCAGAATTGCGGCCGCGTCGGTCGCTGCGGGTTCCGCGCCCGTAATCACGCAGCCGGTATTTGTGTAGGGCACAGCGCTGCCTGGGGCTACGCCGATGTCTCCGGTGACCGAGCCGGGGGAGGTACAGGTTACATTCGTGCCACCCAGGACCGCGAAATCCGCAGCCGCACCCAGTGATGGCGCCGTTTGGGCCCAAGCCGGCGAGGCGCCGACGAGCAGTGCCGCTGTCGCCAGCAAACACTTGGAGAGGGACTTCTGAAGGTCATTCATGTTTTGGTTCCTTTCATAAGTTTTCAGGAGGACAAGGCATGATCCCCGGCGGACGCGTGTCCCGATGCACTGCAGCGGAACCCGGCATGGGAATCTTTCCTTCAGCACGACAGATAGTCTTGTGCCGGTCTTCTCCGAACCTAAGCCGGATCAACCGCCGGAGACACTATCCATCGACGGCGCATTTATAGCTTTTTGCGCAGGAGATGCGCTGTGCGCTAGCACACATAAGGCGAACAATTTTCTGCGCCGCTGCGGGGACCGCGTGGCTGTTTGTTGTTTGTATTAAAATCTCCACCAATCCGGATATTTACGGTCTCTTCGGAAGCCCTAACAATCACGAGGTCGCCCGATGCTGCGCCGTACTCTCGCCCTAAGCCTCGCACTGCTGCTGCCCGCGTTCCTGCCCGCCACGGTTCACGCAGCCACGGCGAGCACCGATGCTGCGGCGTCGATCAGAACAATAACCTCGGTCGAAGGCATCACCGAGTACTGGCTCGCCAACGGTCTCAAGGTGCTGCTGTTCCCCGACGCGTCGCAGGATACGATCACGGTCAACCTCACCTACCTCGTCGGCTCGCGCGACGAGGGCTACGGCGAGTACGGCATGGCGCACCTGCTCGAGCACATGCAGTTCAAGGGCACGCCGCGGCATCCCGATCCCAAGAAGGAGTTTCAGCACCACGGCGCGCGCTTCAACGCTTCAACCTCTTACGACCGCACCAACTACTACGAGACCCTGGCCGCAAAGCGGAGCAACCTGGACTGGGCGCTGGAGATGGAAGCGGACCGCATGGTCAATTCGAATGTGGCGAAGAAGGATCTGGACAGCGAAATGACCGTAGTGCGCAACGAGTTCGAATCGGGCGAGAACAGCCCCGATAACATCCTCGGCGAGCGCATGGTCTCCAGCGCCTATCTGTGGCACAACTACGGCCATCCCATCATCGGCGCCCGCTCCGACATCGAAAACGTGCCGATCGAGCGCCTGCAGGCTTTCTACCGAAAATACTACCAGCCCGACAATGCCGTGCTGCTCGTCAGCGGCAGGTTCGACGAAGCCGCTGCGCTCGGCCTCATCCAGCGCTATTTCAGCGGCATACCCAGACCGGCGCGTGTGCTCGTCCCCACCTACACCGCCGAGCCGACCCAGGACGGAGAGCGCAGCGTCACCCTGCGCCGCGCGGGCGAGGTGCAGCTCGTCGGCGCGCTGTATCACCTGCCGCCGGGGTCGCACGCCGATTTTCCGGCGATCGATATCCTCGTCACCGCGCTCACCAAGGTGCCCGGCGGGCGGCTGCATCGTGCGCTGGTCCAGACCGGCAAGGCCAGCGCCGTCTACGGCGGCGACGCACAGCTGCGCGAAGCCGGCTATGCCTACTTCGTCGCCAGCCTGTCCAAGGACATGCCCATGGATGTGGCGCGCACGGCGCTGATCGAGACCCTGCAGGGTTTTTCCGCCAATCCGATCACCGACGACGAAGTGGAGCGCGCGCGCACCCAGTTGCTGAACGATATCGACATGGCCCTGACCAATCCGCGCGAGCTCGGCATCGCGCTGTCCGAATTCATCGGCATGGGCGACTGGCGTCTGTTCTTTCTCTATCGCGACGGGCTGCACCAGGCAGAGCGCGAGGACGTGCAGCGGGTTGCGCTGGCCTACTTCAAGACCTCGAACCGCACGCTGGGCATGTTCGTGCCGACGCCGCAGCCGGGCCGCGCCGAAATTCCCCCGGCGCCCGACGTCGCCGCTCTGGTCAAGGACTACAAAGGCGTGGCGACGGTGGCGGCGGGCGAGGCGTTCGATCCCTCCGCGGCCAACATCGATGCGCGCACCGTGGTGCGGCAGCTGCCGGGCGGCATGAAGCTCGCGCTGCTGCCGAAGAAGACGCGCGGCGGCACTGTCGTAGCGCGACTGGTCCTGCACTGGGGCGACGAGCAGAGCACGGCGGGGCGCCATGCGGCCTGCCAGCTCGCCTCCGCCATGCTGATGCGCGGCACCAAGGAACACACACGCGAGCAGCTGCAGGACGAGTTCGACCGATTGAAAGCCAGCGTCAGGGTCAGCGGCAACGGCGCGTCGATAGAAACGCTGGGCCCCAACCTGCCTGCGGCGCTGCGCCTGGTCGCGGAGATCCTGCGCGAGCCGGCTTTTCCGGCAAGCGAATTCGAGCAGCTCAAGCGCGCCGACCAGACCAGCATCGAGGACATGAAGAGCGACCCCGAGGCGCTCGCCGGACTTACGATCACGCGCCACCTCAATCCCTACCCGAAAGAGCACTGGCGGTATACGCCGACACTGGAAGAGCGCATGCACCGCCTGCAGTCGGTGAGCATCGACGCCATGCGGCGCTGTCACGACGACTTCTACGGCGCAAGCAACAGCGAACTGGCGGTAGTCGGGGATTTCGACGCGTCGCAGATTGCCGACCTTGCGCAAGAACTGTTCGGCGACTGGGCGAGCCCGCGGCCGTTCAAGCGCATAGCCGACACCTATCGCGACGTGCCGCCGATCAAGCGCGACCTGAACACCCCCGACAAGGCCAATGCCGTAATCCAGGCCGGGCTCAACCTGCCGCTGCGCGACGATGACCCCGACTACCCGGCGCTGGCGCTGGGCAATTACCTGCTCGGCGGCTCGTCCGATTCGCGCCTGTGGCGGCGCATCCGCGAGCACGAAGGTCTGTCCTACAGCGTGGGTTCCTGGATCACGGCCGGATCGCTGGATGCAGCGGGCGAATTCGGCGTCAGCGCGATTTATGCACCGCAGAATCGAGCGCGCATCGAAGCCGCGATCCTGGACGTGCTCAAGCAGACGCTACGCGATGGATTCAGCACTACCGAGGTGGCCGAAGCAAAGAAAGGTTATCTCGCCTTGCGCAAGCTCCGGCGCACGCGGGATGGCGCGCTGGTCGGTCGCCTCGCCAATCATCTATATCTCGGCCGACAATTCGCCTGGGAGGCCGATTTCGATGCCAAGATCGCCGCGCTGCAGCCTTCGCAGATTCAGGACGCGCTGAAAAAATACATCGACCCGCGCAAGTTGTCGATCGTCGCGGCGGGGGACTTCAGCCGCGTCGCCGCGGGCAGTGTCGGCTCAGACATAAAGGACTAGGGCGCAGGGGCGTAGCGGGGCGTAGGGCGCAATAGCGCAGCGTCCCACGCGGATGTCTCCGACCAGCGCGCCCTAGGGCAACTCGTCGTAGCGAATCTCTTCGACCTCCAGTTCTTCCACGCCCGACGGCGTGCGCAGCGTCACGCTGTCGCCCTCGCGCGCCTTGAGCAGCGCGCGCGCGATAGGCGATATCCAGCTCACGCGACCGCGCGACGGATCGACCTCGTCCATGCCGACGATGCTCACGCTGCGCGCGCGCCCGGCGCCGTCGCGCACACTGACGGTGGCGCCGAAAAACACCCGGTCCTGCGCCTGGCCGCTGGAATCCACCACCTCGGCGATTTCCAGGCGCTTGATCAGGAAGCGGATGCGCCTGTCGATCTCGCGCAGGCGCTTCTTGCCGTAGATGTAATCGCCGTTCTCGGAGCGGTCGCCATTGGAGGCCGCCCAGTGCACAATACTGACCGTCTGCGGGCGCTCCACGTCCAGCAGCTGCTTCAGTTCGGCCTGCAGGCGCGCATAGCCCGCCGGGGTGATGTAATTCTTCACCCCTTGCGGCTGGGCCGCCTCGGGCGCCAGCTCGTCCTCTTCCGCGCCGTCTTGTTCCCTGGTGAATGCCTTGCTCAAGGCCGCTCCCTGCATCTGCTGCAATGTATTGATTCGACGGTTGGATTATACTAGCGCGGGCTCGGCTAATTTGCCGGTCGCGGCGCGCTTCCTGGGGACACCTTTGGGAACCATCGCTAAGCGGAGGAAGTAATGGATTTTCTGCAGACAAAAAAATACAAAGAATGGGCGCTGGTGGGCCTGGTCAGCATCGCCACCGTCTTCGCTCTGCTTCCCGCGGATATGACCGATCAATGGGGCATCAACCGCGGTTACATCGCGGCCGTTCTCGGCATTCTGCTGGTAATCGCGCTGTTCCTTTACCTGAAGTTCGCTTTTTTCATCATGGTGGCCTTGCTCGTGATCGGCGCCAATCTCACGGACGCCTGGTCCGATACACTGGGCATCTCCAAGCTCCCGCTGATCATTGCCCTGATCGCCATGGTCGGCATTTCGCTCATCAATTACGTCGTCAGTATTCTGCCTACCGGGCTCGAGCCGAAGCCGCGGGACAAAAGCCCGGAGGGCGTCAAGGCGATGTTCTATGCGATCGAGAAGGACAACCTGGTGTACGCGCAGAAGGTGCTGTCGATGAACTTCGATCCCAACCTGCTCAGCGACAACGGCTACTCGCCCCTGCAGTACGCCGCGATGCGCGGCAATGCGCAAATGGTGGAGCTGTTCGTCCGCAACGGCGCCAACGCGGCCATGCTGAGCAAGGATGGCGAAAGCGCGGCCGAACTGGCGTTGAAACTGGGCCACAACCAGGTTGCGGAAGTGCTGAAGAAGGCGCGCCGGGAGGCATCCGCCCAGGAAGACGCGGCCAAGACCGGAGCGAAGTAAGGCGGCATGTTGTCGCGGCTACTTGCAAACTGAATTCTCGAAGGGTTCGCCGGGGAACCGGGCCGGAGTCGCGCGGACATCCTGCTAAAATGGGCCTCCACAGTGGAGGACGCATGGCTCAACCCAAGTATCTAGGCTTCGATACGCTCAGCCTGCACGCAGGACAGGCGCCCGACCCGCACACAGGCGCGCGCGCCACGCCGATCTATTTCACCACCTCCTTCGTGTTCCGCGATTCGGAGCACGCCGCGGCGCTGTTCAATATGGAGCGCGCGGGCCACGTGTATTCGCGCATTTCCAATCCGACCAATGCCGTGCTGGAAGAAAGAGTGGCGGCGCTCGAAGGCGGGGTCGCGGGCATCGCCACCGCGAGCGGCCAGGCGGCGCTGCATCTGGGCCTCGCGACCATCGCCGGCGCCGGCTCGCACATCGTCTCCTCGGGCGCGCTCTACGGCGGCTCGCACAATCTGCTGCATTACACGCTGCCGCGTTTCGGCGTCGAGACCACGTTCGTGCGGCCGCGCGATCTGGACGCCTGGCGCGCCGCCATCCGGCCCAACACGAAAGCCTTGTTCGCCGAAACCCTGGGCAACCCGGGCCTGGACGTGCTCGACATTCCAGCTGTGGCGGCGATCGCGCACGAGCACGGCCTGCCGCTGATGGTCGATTCGACTTTCACCACGCCCTATCTGCTCAAGCCCTTCGATCACGGTGCAAACCTGCTGTATCACTCCGCCACCAAATTCCTCGGCGGGCACGGCGTCGCCATCGGCGGCATCCTGGTCGACGGCGGCAATTTCGACTGGCTCGCTTCGGGCCGGTTTCCCGAACTCACCGAGGAGTACGAGGGCTTTCACGGCATGAATTTCTCGGAGGAATCCACCGTCGCCCCGTTCGCGCTGCGCGCGCGGCGCGAGGGCCTGCGCGATTTCGGCGCCTGCATGAGCCCGGCCACCGCTTTCCAGATCCTTCAGGGCGTGGAGACCCTGCCGCTGAGGATGCAGCGGCACGTAGAGAACACGCGCAGGGTGGTCGAGTTCCTGGTGAAGCATCCCGCAGTCGAGTCGGTGTCCTATCCGGAGCTGCCGGAGCACCCCGACTACGCCCTGGCAAAAAGGCTGCTGCCCAAGGGCTGCGGCGCAGTATTCAGCTTCTCGCTGCGCGGAGACCGGGCCGCCGGCCGGAGATTCGTCGAGACGCTGAAAATCTTTTCCCACCTCGCCAACGTCGGCGATGCCAAGTCGCTGGTCATCCATCCGGCGAGCACCACGCACTTTCGCATGGACGATGCAGCGCTCCAGGCAGCCGGCATCACCGAGGGCACAATGCGGCTATCGATCGGCCTCGAGGACGCCGACGACCTGATCGAAGACCTCGCCAGCGGCTTGCGCGCGTCGCAAAAAGCCGTGAAATAGGGGACGGCGATGCAACTCAAGGTAAACGGCAAACAGGCTTATGCCTACACCGGCGGCAAGACCTTCGACCCGGCACTGCCCACGGTGGTCTTCTGCCACGGCGCGCAATGCGACCACAGTGTGTGGATCCTGCAGAGCCGCTATCTTGCGCACCACGGCTTTGGCGTGCTCGCCTTGGATCTTCCCGGCCACGGCCGCAGCGAAGGACCGCCGCTTGCCCGCATCGAGGAGCTGGCCGAGTGGGTTGCCGCGGTACAGGAAGCGGCCGGCGTGCGCGAGGCGGCGCTGGTCGGCCACAGCATGGGCTCGCTGATCGCTCTTCAATGCGCAGCGAGCCGGCCCGAGCGGGTGGCGAAAATCGCCCTGCTTGCCATCGCCTACCCGATGAAAGTATCGGACCAGTTGCTGGATGCAACGAAAAACAACGAGCCGCTGGCGCAGGACATGGTCAACATCTGGTCGCACCTCGCCTACGCGCAATACCCGAACAATCCGGGACCGGGTTTCTGGATCATCGGCGAAAACCTGCGTCTGATGCAGCGGCAGAAGCCGGGCGTGATGCACGTGGATTTCGCCGCCTGCAATGCCTATGCCGGAGGCGCCGACGCAGCGGCGAAAGTGCGTTGCCCTGCCCTGTTTCTGCTGGCGCGGCGCGACGCCATGACGCCGGCGCGCGTCGCAAGCGATTTCGCCAAATCGATCGCGGGGGCGAAGGTCGCCGTCATCGACGGCAGCGGACACAACATGATGGGAGAACAGCCGGACGCAGTGTTGGATACTCTGGCCGCGTTCCTGAAGTAAGTGTTTCCGGCCGTCTCAGCGTAGCCCGGATAGTTCCCTAGTCCGTCAGGCGCAGCAGCACCGGCTGGTGATCGGAGGCGTCGGTGTTCAGATTCACCGCCACGTCCTCTACCCGTCCCGCGAGATCCTCGGTAATGAAGATGAAGTCGCAGGCGAAAGCCTGCGGCCACTGCACGTGATCGTACACGCCCAGGGTGTAATCGTGGGGCCGCTCGCCGTGGCGCACTTGCCATGCGTCGCGATACGCTGGCGTACCGTCGCTATAGGGCGCGATGATGCGCGCATGCAGCGGGTCGTCGGCGCGGAAATTGAAATCGGCGGTGAGTATCGCTGACGCCGGCCGCGGCATGGTCTGAAACGGCCCGCCTTCCTTGCGCGCATGATTGAGGTCCTTGCGGTGCCCGGCAGCTTCGGCGTGCAGTTCGCGCAGCCGGTTCACCTGCTGTCTGCGCTGCAGCTCGGAATAGTATTCGAGGTGCGTGGTGGTCACGCGCACCGGCCCGAATGGCGCTTTGATCACCGCCTCGATCGCGACGCGCTGCATGCTCGGCACGGAAGGATCGGTCGGCCAGGGCAGCAGATGCGCGAACACCTGGATCACCGGATAGCGCGTGAGGATCAGGTTGCCGAACTGGCGCCGCTTGCCCGCGTCGCCGAGCACATCGGTCGCTATCCCTTCCACGCAAGTGAATCCGGGCAGCAGCCCGGCGAGCAAGGCGAACTGGTCTTCACCCGAGGATCCGGGCAGCTCGGGATAATTGCGCGCCACCTCCTGAAAACAGAGCACGTCGAAATCGGCCATGCCGCGACACACCTCGACGATGCGCTTGTGATCCACGCGGCCGTCGCAGCCGCGGCAGGACTGGATGTTCCAGGTGATGAGGTTCATGCGAAAAGCTTGAGCGAAACCCGATATCGCATTGTAGCCGCTAGGACAGCGCTCGTCCCGACGCGGCGCCAATAGTAGAATCGGTGCAATGGTGCGCTCGCCCGGCCGGGCAGCCGCATCTGCTGGAGCAATGTGCGATGGACTGTATTGTGTGGGACGATATCCTGAACACCGGACACGCCAGGATGGACGCCGAGCATAAGGAACTGGCACAGCGGTTGAACCGACTGCGCGACGCGGTCGAGCGCGGCGAAGGAAAACTCTCCTGCGCCAGGGCGCTCGACGACATCATTCAACACGCGCAGGCGCACTTCGAACTGGAGCAGAGCTTGATGATCCAGCACCGGTACCCGAACGCTGAACAACACGCCGCGGAACATGCGATGCTGCTCAGGCAGGTACGCGACTACCGGGAAAGTTTCGACCTGGACTCAAGCGAATCGAGATCGGACTTGATGCGCTTCCCCGAAGTCTGGTTGGAGTTTCACATACTGTTCTCTGACAAGGCCCTGGGTGCTTTCCTGCTCGCGGAACCCGGCGCCCGCGGCGAGGCGTAGCAAGCACGCCTGTAGTCCGCAGAAAAGACCCTTTTGCTACGATCCGGTCCGGGAGGGCACGAACCGACCAATGCAGGGATCGGCTCTTTCCTTTTCGTCCGCAATCCCCTTAGCGCCCAAGGCGCGTCATTGCGTGGTCGTGGTCGTCGTAGTTGAGTTGTTGTTGGACGTCGAGGCGGCCGCCGCCACGGCCACCACCGCCACCGCAGCGGCTACCATGCCAGTCGTAATGCCGCCAGCAGCGGCGTCCGTAGCCGCGCCGGCGCCTGAAGAATCGCCAGCGGCCAGCGCGCTACCCGCGAAAAATACCGACGTTATTGCAATGGCGAGCATTTTTTTCATGTTCATCTCCGGTTGAAAGCAATATTATCGTCACGACTACGCGTTCCCTGAGCGCGGCGCGGACCGCATGCAATCCTAAGCTTAACGCTTCATTGTTACGCGCCTTTGACGATTCGCAAGGACCATGCCATATTTTTACGGCCGGCCGCAGAAGCAGATCTGGCGCGGCTTTCCGACCACATGCCTAGTGTGCTCAAGGCCGGTCCAGGCGCGCTCTGCGCCCCGCCGCGGTGCAAAAAAGCCCTGCTGCGCACTAACATGATTCACGCGCGGCGCAAGCGCCACTTGTTCAACTCCACGGCGAGCAACACCGTCAACCCGACCGCCATGCACAGCAGCATTTCCGCGGCGCTCAGCGGCTCGGTCTTGAACACCACGTTGGCAGCCGGCAGGTAAACCACGACAAACTGCAGCACCACCGTCAGCCCCACCGCGCCCAGCAGCGCCGGATTGGAGAACAGGCCCAGGCTCGCGAGAGAGCGCCGCTCCGAGCGCACCGCGAGTGCGAGCCCCATTTGCGCGAACGTCAGAACGCAAAACGCCATGGTCTGCCAGCGCGGCGAAGCGCCGTGCCAGGCCCAGCCCTGCACCGCCAGCGTAAGCGCCCCGATCATCAAGCCCACCCACAAGACTTGCTGCCACAAGCCGCGCGCGAACACGCTCTCGTTGCGTGGCCGGGGCGCCTGGCGCATCAGATCGGATTCGGCGCGCTCGGCCGCCAGCGCGAGCCCGGGCAGCCCGTCCGTGACCAGATTCACCCACAGCAAATGTATCGGCAACAGCGGGATCGGCAGGCCGAACAGGGGTGCCGCCGCGATCGCAAGAATTTCGCCGGTATTGCCGGCGAGCACGAACAGCACGAAGCGGCGGATGTTGTCGTAGATGCGCCGGCCCTCGCGCACCGCGCGCACGATGGTGGCGAAGTTGTCGTCGAGCAGCACCATGTCCGCGGCTTCGCGCGCAACGTCGGTGCCGACGCGTCCCATCGCGACGCCGATTTCGGCGCGGCGCAGCGCCGGCGCGTCGTTGACGCCGTCGCCGGTCATGGCGACGCACTCGCCGTGCTGCTGCAGCGCCGTGACGATGCGTATCTTCTGCTCCGGGTCGACGCGCGCGTAGATGCGCACCTCGCGCACGCAGGCCGCAAGCTCAGCCTCGCTCATGCGCGCAAGTTCGGCGCCGGCGATGACCCTGGCCCCGGCCGGCGCGATGCCGAGTTGTCGTGCAATATGCGCCGCGGTCGCCGGATGATCGCCGGTAATCATCACCACCGCGATGCCGGCGTCCTGGCACAGGCCCACTGATTCCCGCGCCTCGGCCCGGGACGGGTCGATCAGTCCGAACAGGCCGAGGAGCTCGAGTTCGGTTTCGACGGTTTCCATCGCCCGTGCCGCGGGCAGGCGCACCAGCCGGCGGCAGGCAAAGGCGATCACCCGCAAGCCGTCGGCAGCCATGCCCTCGGCCAGGCGCAACGCATCGGCGCGAACGAAGGGCCGGTCCGTGCCCTGCACGCTTACGCAACGCTCCAGCACCCGCTCCGGCGCACCTTTCACCAACGCGATGTGTTCTGCGCCCACGCTGTGCACCGTGGTCATCATCTTGCGTGCGGAGTCGAACGGCAGCTCGGCCGTACGCGGATACTCGCGCTCGAGCAGTGCCTTCCGGTAGCCCGCAGCATGCGCTGCCGCGAGCATGGCGACTTCAGTGGGGTCGCCGCGAAAGGATTCAGGCGCGTCGCCGCTGGCGTCGTTGTTGAGCGCCGCCGCGCGCAGCAGCCATTGCGCCGGCGCATCTCCGGTGCCCGGCTTGGCGGCGACGAAGTCTGCGGCAGGCACAGCCGCCGCAGCGCCCGCCAGATACAGCGACTCCGCGCGCATGCGGTTCTGCGTCAGCGTGCCGGTCTTGTCCGAGCAGATATACGAAACCGAGCCCAGGGTCTCGACCGCCGGCAGCCGGCGGATCAGCGCCTGGTTGCGCACCATTTTCGCCGCCCCCAGGGCGAGGGCCACCGTCACTACCGCCGGCAGCGCCTCCGGCACCGCCGCCACCGCCAGGCTCACTGCGGTCATGAACATCAGCAGCAGCGATTCGCCGCGCAGCGCGCCCGCAACGAACACCAGCGCGCAGATCGTGAGCGCGGCATAGGCGAGGCGCGTGCCCAGCACGGCCAGGCGGCGCTGCAAAGGCGTGCGCGTTCCCTCGTCCTGCCGCAGCAAGGCAGCGATGCGCCCGAGCTCGGTCGCCATGCCGGTGGCGTACACCAGCGCGCGCGCGCGTCCGCGCGTGGCCACAGTGCCCTTGTATGCGAGGTTGATCCGGTCTGCCACCCCCAGGGCGGGGTCGGCGAGGGCATCCACCTGTTTTGCCACCGGCACCGACTCGCCTGTGAGCACCGACTCGTCGACCTCGAACGCCGCGATTTCGACGAGTCTCAGATCCGCCGGAATCAGATCGCCCGCCTCCAGCAGCACCACATCGCCGGCGACCAGTTCGGCTGCATCGATCTCGGTCGGCGCGCCGCCGCGCAGCACCCGCGCATGCGCCGCGGCCAGGCGTTTCAGAGCCTGCATCGCCTGCGCAGCGCGGTACTCCTGCACGAAACCGATGCAGGCGTTGACCACCAATATGGCCACGATCGCCAAGCTGTCCACGACCTCGCCGATGGCACCCGACACCAGCGCCGCCGCGAGCAGCATCAGGATCATGAAATCGCGGAACTGGTCGAGCAGCATGCGCCAGGCCGGCCGCGGCGGCGCCTCGTGCAGCAGGTTCGGACCGCCGCTGGCGAGGCGGCGCGCGGCTTCCTCGGCTGGCAGACCCTGGGCCGGCGAGCTGGCCAGAGCTTGCGCGGCCGCCTCCGACGTCAGGCAATGCCAGGAACGCTGCGGCGCGGCCACTAGCGTCGCCGGCTGCGCGCCGGCGTCGGCGATGCGGGCGACTGCGCGCGCCAGGACGCAACTGCGGCGAGTTCGCGCTCCGGCTTTTCGCGCACGATGTCGACTGCGCCCAGATACACGCCGCCGGCGCCGCCGTCCAGCGCGATCAGCTGGCCCTCGCGCAGCGGCTTGCCGCCGATGCTGCAGCTGCGCTTGGCGAGGTCGATCGACAGATCGCGGCAAGCGACCAGGCACACCTTGCCCATCTGCCGCGCAACCACCGCGGCGTGCGCGGTGCGCCCGCCGCGTGCTGTGAGTATGCCGGCGGCGCCGGCGATGCCGCTGAGATCATCGGTGGAAATGTCCTCGCGCACCAGGATCACCGCCTTTCCGGCTGCTGCGCGCCGGCGCACCGCCTCCGAGTCGAGCGCGATTTCGCCCAACGCAACGCCGATGCCGGCGGGCGTCGCGCGCGCGAGCGGCGCCTGGCCGTCCTTGGCGCGGATCGACTCCGTATGAATGGCATGCAGCTTGTAGCCCTGCAGCCGCTCGAGCGCGGCATCCGGCTCGAGCAGACCCTCCGCGACCATTTCGACCGCTATGCGCAGTGCCGCGAGCGGCGTGCGCTTGCCGGCGCGCGTCTGCAGCATGAACAGTTGCGCGTTCTGCACCGTGAACTCGAACTCCTGCAGGTCGCCAAACTCGGCTTCCAGGCGCTTGCGCAGGGCCTCGATTTGCTGCGCCACCTCCGGCAGCAGCGCGCCGATCTGCGCCCGATCCCCGAGCTCGTGCCGGCCCGACACCACGTCGTCGCCCTGCGCATTGAACAGAAAGTCCATGTACAGCGCGTTCTCGCCGGTCGCGGGGTCACGGGTGAAGGCGACGCCCGAGCCGGAAGTGCCGCCGCTGTTGCCATACACCATGGTCTGCACGCACACGGCAGTGCCCGCCGCGCCGCGCAGGCGATGAATGCGGCGGTAATCCAGCGCTTTCCTGCCTGACCAGGAGCGCAGCACCGCCTCCGCAGCGGCGACAAGCTGGTCCAGCGGCGACTGCGGAAAGGCATCGCCTGCGAGCTCGCGATAGATTTCCAGATACTCGGCAGTGAGATCGCGCAGCGCCATGAAATCGAGTTCGCCGGGATGGGCCGCGCGCGCCGCCCCAAGCGCTCGCGCACGCGCCGCGTCGAACGCATCGGGCTTGGCGCCATGCACCACTTCGGCGAAGGACTGTATCAGCCTGCGGTAGGAATCCCAGGCGAGGCGCGGATTGCCGGTCATGCGCACCAGCCCGGCCACGGTGGCGTCGTTCAAGCCGACATTGAGCACAGTTTCCAGCATCCCGGGCATCGACACCGCCGCGCCCGAGCGCACCGACACCAACAAGGGCCGGCGCTCGCCGCCGAAAGCCAGCCCCGACATGCGCTCCAGTTCGCGCAGATTGGCGCGCAATAAATCGCGGAAGCCATCGGGTAGCACAGCCTTGGCTGCATAATAGTCGCGACAGAAGGCCGTGGACAGGACGAATGCGGGCGGCACCGGCATGCCGATGGCCGCCATGCGCGCAAGGTTGTAGGCCTTGAAGCCCATCTCCTCGGGTGACGCGCCGGCCGCAAGCGCTGCGTTCACGCCGATGACATACACCCGCCCTTCCTTGCCCTTGCTGCCGCGCCGCTTGTCCGCGCCCATGGCTAGTGTCCCGAATCGCTAGTTCGTTGAATAAACGTCTGATGCGAAAACGAAGATTGAAGCAGAAAAGCGGCGAAATCGGCGCCAGACAAGGCGCAAAGCGCAGCAAGGTTGGACACCTTGCGAGCATTTGCAACGCCGTATGGCGTCGATTCTCGACGTCTTTTCTTCAGCGAATTAGCGATTCGGGACACTAGCTCGCCGCCACGGCGCCCATGACGTGCTCGCGCAGCACCAGGCCGCTGTGCATCAGCGCATCGGACGCCTCTTCCAGGTTGCGCGCGACTTCGGATACCACGAACAGCCCGCGCGCATCGCCCTCGGCGGCGAGCAGTGCCGATTTGATCGAGCGCAGCGCCTGGTCGCTTTCGTGCTCCACGGTCGTGATGCGGTGCACGGCCTCGAGAAAATCGCGCATGTCGTCCCTGTCGCCGCCGCGGCGCACGTAACGCGCCGTGGTCAGCGCCTTCAGGTATTCCTGCGCGCCATCCACCAGCAGATCGGCCAGCGCGCGCAGCCGCCCATGGGCGTCTGCGGGTGCGACGCGCGGCGGGAACAGCGTGAAATGAAACGCCGCTTCTTCCAGGCTGTCGGCGACGTCGTCGGCCGCCTCGAGCAACAGCCTGAAAAACACCGCCCCTGCCGTATGGTCGACCGCAGCGCGCACCTGGTTGAGCAAGCCGTCGGCGGCGGATTCCCAGACCTTGGCGCGCTCGGCGATGCGCGCCAGCGCCCCGTTGGCGCCGGCGAGTTGGAGTTGCAGCACGCCGTCGCGCACGCCCGAAGCAAGCTCGACCAGCAGCGCCGCATGCTCGCAGGCCAGGTCGAACAGGTCGCCCTCCGCGCTATGAAAATAGTTCGCCAGCTCGGCCCGTACCTCGTCCCGGATCAGCGAATCGGGCTTGGCCGTAAGCACGCCTTCGGCGCAGGTGCGCACGACGAACTTCAGGAACGCCAGCGCGCGCGCGCGCCCGAGCATATCGCGCAGCTTCTCGCCGAAGCGCGGCGCGCCCTTGATCGCGAACTGCATTGCGTCGTAGATCAGGAGGTCGCCGCCGACCTTGAGGAAAGCCACGTGGCCGTAGCCGTTTTCCGCAGCCCATTTGAGCACTGCGATACCGTCGCGTTTGCCGACGAACGGGCGCAGGCGCTTACGCGCACGGTTCCAGTCGATCAGAAATACCAGGCGCGACCCGAGAAACGTCAGGTATTGCGCAAGTTGCTCGCGATTGCGCGCCTTGTACTTGCCGAGGCACAGATGATAGATGCCGCCCTGGTTCAGCCCGCTCTCGCGGCGCGAGCGGGTTTCCTCCCATTGCACCGCGAATTTCTCGAACAGGGCCTGGAAGAACAGTAGCCGCTCCAGGTGCACGTCGGAATAGGTAAGCGTGGCGACCAAACCGTCGACGTGCACCACGATCACATGCGCGTCGGTGGTGCCGATGTCGTTCTGCAACACCAGCTGCCTGCCGCTCAAGGTGGCGGTGGTGCCCAGCCCCGGGTGGTCGAGTTTGAGCGCCTGGGTCGAATTCAAGCCGCGCATGAACGCGCGCACCAAGTCCTTATCCGCAGCGCGCAAACCGTAGACGCGCGCGCCGTCCACGCTCTCGCGCGACAAATCGCCCTGCAGCCGGTTCAAGGCCTTGTGCAGATCCATCACCAGCAGATGCGCAGTGTCGCCGCGCTTGCGCTCGCCCGAAGTCAAGGCCGCAATCAGTGCCGCCGGCACGAGGTCCTTGCGCACGCCGCGTACGAGTTTGGTCACCGCTGCGAAGCGCTTGCGATATTCGTCCGCACCGCTCTCCAAGCCCACTTCCTGCGCCAGTTCGACCGGCGCCAGCATTTCCTTCAGGCAGTCCAGTACTCGACCCAGCAGCGCCGCGGCGCCCGGGATACGACAGCGCCCGCCCGGCAGGCCGCGGCTCGCAGCGATTACGCTGTCGAACTCGGTGTCGGCGACGCCGCTCGCTTCGCGCTCGCGCTGCAGGTCGGGCGGATTCGGCGTCGGCTGCTCGCACTGCTCCCGCGCCAATTGCAACAGCGTGAAAAAGTATTTGACCCTGTCGTTGGCTGCGAGGCCGCTCTGCACCAAGCCCGGGAGGAGCAACTGCTTCTCGCCCAGCGAACCGATGATTTCCTGTTTTGTGCCCATTGGATCTGCCGACGGCGCGCCGAAATCGACGCGCTCTGCCTGTGCTTTGCACCCATGATGCCGCCACCGGCGCCGCTTCGATTGATCAAAGTCAAGGCACTGCCCGGAAACGCGGCGTTCCCTGTAACACACGAAATTCATGCCCCGCCCGGACATGCACAAGGTGCGTGGCGCGCGACCGCCCGTGGGCAGTGCGGCGGCCCTCGCAATGCGCAGGAATCAGTTCAGGTCCCGGGAAAAGCGCCTCCCGCTGGCCTGCGCCCGCTATCCCTCCGGTCCCCTGAAGACCGGCAAAAACGCATTAAAAAACGGGAAGATACGGCCCAAGACCAGCCCGGATCCAGGGCCACGGTAGACGCGCCCCAACGCAAAATTCGCGCCCGTAAATACCACAAAAAAATATTTTTTGCAGGGCTGCAAACCACCGCAATTTGTAGTATGCTGATCACACACTACCACAAGACTCCATTATAAGGTACTGAAAAAATGGACATTACAAAAAAAGAAAACAAGGTTTCCAGCATAGCAGTTCCTCCCCTACCCGATCAAAAAATCAGCAGAGAAGTACTGCTCGAGAAGTACGCGAAGGGCAGCGAGAGCAGCATCACCGAGGTGCGCGCGCGCATTGCGCATGCGCTCGCCGCAGTCGAACCGGAAGACAAGCGCGCGCTGTGGGAAAAGCGCTTTATGCAGACGATGGAGGCCGGCTTCATTCCCGCCGGACGCATCATGTCGGCTGCCGGCATTCAGATGCAGGCGACGCTGATCAACTGTTTCGTGCAGCCGGTAGGCGACTCGATTTCAGAAATCGTCGACGACAAGCCCGGCATTTACACCGCGCTACAGCAGGCGGCGGAAACCATGCGCCGCGGCGGCGGCGTCGGCTACGATTTTTCCTCGATCCGGCCCAAGGGCTCGGAAGTGAAGGGCACGCACTCGCGCGCGAGCGGACCGGTATCTTATATGCGTGTGTTCGACCGCTCCTGCGAGACGGTGGAATCGGCGGGATCGCGCCGCGGCGCGCAGATGGGCGTACTGCGCTGCGACCATCCCGACGTCGAGGAATTCATCCACGCCAAGGACCGCGGCGACCTGTCCAATTTCAATATTTCGGTCGGCGTCACCGACGTGTTTATGCAGGCGGTGGAAAACGACCTGGAAGCGGAACTGGTGCACAAGGCGCGCCCGCACAAGGACCTGATGGATGCCGGCAGCTATCAGCGCGACGACGGGCTGTGGGTCTACCGCAAGCTGCGCGCGCGCGAGCTGTGGGATCAGATCATGCACTCGACCTACGACCACGCCGAACCGGGGATCCTGTTCCTCGACCGCATGAACCGCGACAACAACCTCAATTACTGCGAGACCATCGAGGCGACCAATCCCTGCGCCGAGCAGCCGCTGCCGCCCTACGGCTGCTGCTGCCTGGGCTCGATCAACCTGACCAACTTCGTCACCGCGCCGTTCACCGAGCAGGCCGCATTCGATTTCGAGCGCTTCGGCGCGACCGTCGAAACCTCGGTGCGCATGCTCGACAACGTGCTCGACGCGACCGCCTGGCCGCTGCCACAGCAACACGAAGAGGCGATGAACAAGCGCCGCGTCGGCCTGGGCTACACCGGCCTCGGCGACGCGCTGATGATGCTGTGCCAGCGCTACGACGGCGACGAGGCGCGCGCGCTGGCCGCTAAAATCTCGGAAGAAATGCGCGATTACGCCTACCGCGCCTCGAGCAACCTCGCGCGCGAGCGCGGCGCCTTCCCGCTGTTCAATGCCGATATGTACCTGTCGGGCACCAGCTTCGCCACGCGCCTGCCGGCGGAAATCAAGGCGCTGATCAGAAAGCATGGCCTGAGGAACAGCCACCTCCTGTCGATCGCCCCCACCGGCACCATCAGCCTCGCCTTCGCCGACAACGCGTCCAATGGCATCGAACCGCCGTTCTCCTGGACCTACACGCGCAAGAAGCGCATGGCCGACGGCACGCTGCAGGAATTTCCGGTCGAGGATTACGCCTGGCGCCTGTACCACCACATGGTGGCGAATGGCGCCCTGCCCGCGCCCACCGGCGACACCGAGGTGCTACCCGATTATTTCGTCACCGCGCTGGAGATCTCCGCGGCCGCGCACGAAGCCATGGTCGCCGCCGTAGCGCCTTATGTGGATACCAGCATTTCCAAGACGGTGAACGTGCCCGAAAACTATCCCTACGAGGATTTCCAGGGCCTGTACATGGCCGCGTGGAAATCCGGGCTCAAGGGACTCGCCACATACCGTCCCAACAGCGTGCTCGGCTCGGTGCTGTCGGTGGAAAGCGCGCAAACCGCGCCGCAGGACTTCGTCGGCAGCGACCGCAACCGCCGCATCCAGATCAAGGCCGTGCCCGAGCCGGTGCTCGCCAGCCTGCGCTGGCCCGGACGACCGCGGCTCGCCGGCGGCAACCTCGCCTGGAGCTACATGGTCGAGCATGCGCACGGCGATTTCTGTCTCTTCGTTGGCCAGGTGGAAAACGGCAGCTCGCGACCGTTCGAGGTGTGGGTGAACGGGAGCGAGCAGCCGCGCGGCCTGGGCGCCCTGGCCAAGACTTTGTCGATGGACATGCGCGCCAACGACCCGGCCTGGCTGCGCCTGAAGCTCGATTCGCTCGCCAAGGCAGCGGGCGACGACGCCTTCGAAATGCCCTTCCCGCCGAACGGCGAGAAAAAGGCCATGCCCAGCGTCGCCGCCGCCGTCGCGCGCCTGGTGCGCTGGCGCTGCGAGGAACTCAAAGCCCTGCCCGAAGAGAAGCACGGCCCGGTGATCGACGCCATGTTCAGCCTGAAGGAGCCCAAGACCGGGACCGACGGCACCATGTCGTGGACCGTGGACGTGCTCAATCCGTCCACCGGCGACGACTTTGTGCTCGGCCTGAAGGAAATCACCCTGCCCGACGGTGTCACCCGCCCCTACTCCATGTGGCTCGCGGGCGAATACCCGCGCGCGCTCGACGGCCTGTGCAAGATCCTGTCGCTCGACATGCGCATCATCGACCCGGCCTGGATCGGCATGAAGCTGCGCAAGCTCCTCGTCTACCCGGAACCGCTGGGTGACTTCATGGCTTTCACACCGGGCTCGCGCAAGCAGCAGAACTGGCCCTCGACCGTGTCCTACGTCGCGCGCCTGATCATGCACCGCTACGCCATGCTCGGCATCCTCGACGAGCTCGGCTATCCGGTGCAGACCATGGGCATCATGGAGACCCCGGCCAAGGGTGGCACGCCGAAAATGAAGGGAACGAAGTGCGAAGAGTGCGGCAACTTCGCAGTGATCAAGAAGGACGGCTGCGACTTCTGTTCGGCTTGCGGCTGGGTGGGGGTGTGCGGGTAATTTGACTCCGACCTTGCATTTTTGAGGTTTGTTGTGTGCTTGACCATACGCCTGCAATGCGGTCGCGCCGCAAAGCCGAAGCCTGAGCAAACCCGCACCGTCGTGTAAGCGGGCGGTACCCGCTTACGCAATCAGCGGCGCTAGCGCCCTGCGCCCGGAGGCGGCGGATAACCGGGCGGCGGCGGGGGCGCATAAACGCCGGGAGGCTGCGGATTGGCAGCCGGCGCAGGCCCCTGCATCAGCTGGCCCGATACCGGAACGCGTTCGCCTTTCGCGTACATGCATTGAATGTAGGCATAGTCGTAGCGGCGCTGCAGGGCATAGCCGGAAGCCTGGCCTGCACCGGCGCCCATGGCGCTTCCTGCGAGCAAGCCCACGCCCGCACCGGTTCCCGCGCTCCTATGTCCGCCCATTGCAGCGCCGGCCAGCGCACCGACTCCGGCGCCGACCGCGGCGCTTGCCACACCGCTTCTGATGGACGCCTCGTTCGCCGTCGTGCCGCCGATCTGGCTGAGCGCGAATTGCCTGCAGTCGGCATCGTCGATACGAAACTGATCGAAACTCTTGCCTGTGCCCGGCAGCGCCATGATACTGGGGCCGGTCGGGATGGTCGCGCAAGCGGCTAGCGCCAGCAGCGCCGCCAGGGGGGACAAGCGAAATAACTTGGACATGTTCGAATACTCCGGGCAATTAGCGTTCATTTGAAAATGAAGGGACACGCCCCCCACGCTCCCCTGCATCGACCCTTGCGAAATTCATTTTGCAAGGAATGCTCAGCGGGACGGCGGCTGCGCCGGCACCTCCTGCCAACCGGCGGGACATTCGCGTACGTAGGGGTAATACGCTTTCGATGCCGCGCAGTAGTACCAGTTCCCCTGCACCGGCAGTGCCGGTGCAGGGCGCTGTTCGACATAGACGGGCGGCGCGTAGGGTACGATCGTCTCCTGCGGATAGTAATAGGGCGTGTTGTACGGAGCGTAATACGGAGGGTAATACGCCGGCCCGAAAAGCGGCACGCCCAGATAAAAGCGGAAGCGTGTGTGGCCACCGTGGTAGTGACCCGGAGCGCCGTGGAAGTGGCCGTGACTGCCGTGCAAGTGGCTCGGACCCGCGTGGCGTTGCGCCAGCGCTGCGCCACTGGCCGCGAATCCCAGCACGAAGAAAGCCAATGCAGCCATGGGTTTCCGCAATTCTGTCTTCATCATGGGCCTCTGCTTCG
Organism: uncultured Enterobacteriaceae bacterium; assembly: GCA_964601155.1. GTDB lineage: Bacteria > Pseudomonadota > Gammaproteobacteria > Burkholderiales > SG8-39 > 2-12-FULL-64-23. The sequence continues at coordinate 6,445 of CAZRMO010000005.1, read as the reverse complement.
AAAGCACGGACGGGCTATTCGCTTGGTGCATTTCAACAATGTGCGCAAGCGTGATCGCGCGCATATAGTGCAGCCGATTCAGCGGTGCTCGTCTTCCCGTGGACGACGGTTTCAGGCTATCTCCGCCCGATTCCGGAGATATGACAATCGTCAATGAAATGGCCGATCGGCGGACCTTGATGCCGACATAGCCCAGAGCCTCAGCCAGCCGGCGCCGGATGCGCTTGCGCACATTATGTGCCATCCGCACTAGAATGCTCTAAACAAGGAGGAATCAGTGGACAACACCACGGGACCACACTACGAGGCCGCTGCACTCGTGGCGTTCGCCACGGCGCTGCTGGCAGGCGCGCGAATGCCGCAGGACCGCGCCCACGATGTCGCCGACATCCTGGTTGAAGCCGATCTGCTCGGCCACGACACCCACGGCCTGCAGCTTCTCCCTTCTTATCTGCAGCATATCGAAGCGGGGCAAATGAAACTCGAAGGCGAGCCGATCACGCTCTCCGATCATGGCGCGGTCGTCACCTGGGACGGACAGCGCCTGCCGGGACCGTGGCTCATACTGCGCGCTATGGAAGTCGCGACCGAGAAGGCAAAGACCTACGGCAGCGGCACGGTGACCATAGGCCGCAGCCATCACATCGCCTGCCTTGCCGCCTACCTGAAGCGCGCGACCGACCAGGGCCTGGTGATGCTGCTGCTTTCCTCCGCGCCCGGCGGCGGCAGCGTCGCGCCTTTCGGCGGCCTGCGCGCGCTGTTTTCGCCCAGCCCGCTGGCGATTGGCTTTCCGACCAGCGCCGCTCCGGTGCTGGTGGACGTGTCCACCTCCATCACCACCAACGGGCTGACCAATCGCCTGCGCAAGGACGGCAGGCGCCTGCCGCAGCACTGGCTGATCGACGAGAGCGGCAAGCCTACCGACGACCCCGCGGTCCTGCATGCGCCGCGCCGCGGAACAATACTGCCGCTGGGCGGACTGGACGCCGGTCACAAGGGCTACGGCCTGGCGCTGCTGGTGGAGGCGCTCACCGCCGGCCTTGCCGGTCACGGCCGCGCCGATACCCTGGAACCATTGGGCGCCAGCATCTTCCTGCAGATTCTCGATCCCGAAGCCTTCGGCGGCGGCGAGGCGTTCCGCCGGCAGATGGATTGGGTAACGCAAGCCTGCCTCGATAATCCGCCGCGCCCGGGCTTCGAGCGCGTGCGCATGCCCGGACAGATGGGCCTCGAGCGCCGCAAGCGGCAATTGCGCGAGGGCGTAGCACTCGAAGCATCCATCCTGCCGGCTCTCGCTCCCTGGGCGGAGAAATTAGGCGTCGCCCTGCCTGGCGCCTTATAACGGCGCCGCAAGGCCTCGGTCGAAAACGCGGGTAGCGATGCCGTGATTCGCGCCCAGCGCAAGCTCGAATTCCCGTAAAACTTATCCCAATCAATGGGATGAATGTTGCCACGGGTTTCCTTTTGCGGGATAGCCCCTGTCAGGCACCCGTTCATCGTCGCACACAGCTATACTTAGCAACGGTCCTTAAGGTATCCAGCTCAAGCAAACAATAGGGAACAGGGAGATCAGAGCCGTGGCCAAACCGGACGACCAACAAGTCGACAAGGTCACGCCGACAGCGGAGTTGCGGCAGCAAACCAGCGAGAAGCGGGTGTGTGAATTGCTGGACGATCTCTACGAATTGGAACAGTTTCGTCGAGAACAGCTCATCTTTCGCAAGCTCAGCAGTTATCTCAAATCTGCCTTGACGGCGCTCGAGGCAAACTCCGCCATCGAGTGTTTCGGCCCCCAGTTATGGCCGGACGCGAGCGGCACCGTTTATCTGCTTCATGCGACCGGCGATTATCTCGAGCGCGCTGCAACATGGGGCGATGCCTCGCTCACCAGCGAATCGCTTGCCTGGGAGGATTGCTGGGCGATGCGCAACTTGCGGCCACATGGTGTCCGGGGCAGCGGCGGTGAAATTCCGTGCCGGCACGTTGCGATGGCAGCCGCGGCGCTGCCATCTCTTTGCGTGCCCCTGGTCGCACAAGGACAGATGATCGGTTTGCTACACCTGCAGCATCTGCAGAATATTCCGGACACTGCGCAGAACGAGGCATCTGCCGACCCCTGCCTGGCTCTCGCGGTCGCGGTGGCGGAAGACCTGAGTCTTGCGCATGCCAATATGAGGTTGCGGGAATCCTTGCGCGAGCAGTCCACCCGGGACGCTCTTACCGGCTTGTTCAATCGGCGCTTTGTGGATGAGTTTCTCGTTCGCGAACTGGCACGCGCCGAACGCAAGACACGTCAGCTTTCCATGATCGCACTGGATATCGACCACTTTAAGCGCATCAACGATTCGTTCGGTCACGCCGCCGGGGACACCGTGTTGCAAAGAGTCAGCGCCATTTTGCGGGCGCATGTCCGGGACACTGACGTTGCGTCCCGCATCGGCGGAGAAGAATTCCTGCTGCTGCTCGCGGAATCGCCCTTGCCGCTTGCGGCCAAGCGCGCCGAAGATATTCGCAGCGCGATATACGGAATGTCGTGGAAATACAAAAACGAGGACATGGGCCGGATTACGGCATCGTTCGGCGCGGTGGCGTTCCCGGACCATGGCCGCACCGCGGAAACGCTGATTCGGGCGGCCGACAAGGCCCTGTATGACGCCAAGCACGCGGGCCGCAACCAGGTGGTATCCGCGCGATTGCCTGCCTGATTCGCGTCATTGAGCGGTTCGTTCATCGCCATTAGGCGCCGTAAGACGCTGGAGGAACATTGTGTATAGCGCACTGCATGAACCCACGGGCTGGGCATTGCCGCAGGTGCTCGCCGAGCAGGCGGCGAAGCGGCCGGACGCAAGCTGGATCAGCGTCGTCGATGGCGAGTCCTTGAATTTCGCTGCCGCCGACAGCGATGCGCGGCGGGTGGCGGGCTTTATCGCGAGCCTCGGCATCGACGCCGGAGAGCGCGTCGCGGTCCTGCTGCCCAATGGCCTCGATTTCGTACGCGCGTGGATGGGGCTGGGCTACCTCGGCGCAATTTCGGTATTGCTCAACACCGAATTGCGCGGCGCCTTTCTGTTGCACCAGATCAACAACTGCGGCGCGCGCCTGGCCATCGTCGACGCAACGCTCCTCGAAGAGTTGGAAACGCTGTCGGGCCAGCTGCCTCGACTGCAGCGGATAGTGGTGGTGGGAAATGCGCGCGCACATGCGGCAGCCAGCTTCGAGCATATGGCCTGGGCGCGATGGCGCGAGGCAGCTCCGCGCGAGGCCGCGCTGCCCGCACCGCAGGACATCGCCTGCGTCATGTACACCTCGGGCACCAGCGGTCCGGCCAAGGGCGTGCTGATGCCGCATGCGCACTGCTACCTTTACGGACTCGGGGCGATAGAGGCCGTGGCGCTGCAGCCCGAAGATCGCTACTACATCGTGCTGCCGCTGTTTCATGCCAATGGTCTGCTGATGCAACTGGGCGCCACGCTGATCGCGGGCGCGCAGGCCGTGGTGCGCGCCCGCTTCAGCGCATCGGGCTGGCTGCCGGACATCCGCCGCTACGGTGCCACGGTCACCAACGGATTGGGTGCCGTGGCAGCGTTCATCGCGGCCCAGCCTGCCACGGCCGAGGATCGCGACCATTGCCTGCGGGCAATGATGAACGCCCCGAACTTCCCTGCACACGAGGCAGTGTTTCGCGAACGTTACGGAATTCGCGACGTGATCTCCGGATTCGGCATGACCGAATGCAATATTCCCATCTGGGGGCGCGTCGGTCAGTCGCGTCCCGGTGCCGCTGGCTGGGTGTATGAGCGCCATTTCGAGGTCGTCATTGCGGACCCCGATACCGATCGGCAACTGCCCGCGGGCAGCATCGGTGAGATTCTCGTAAGACCGAAGACCGCCTGGGGCTTCATGGCCGGCTATCTCGATCTGCCCGAAAAAACCGTGGAGTCATGGCGCAATCTCTGGTTCCATACCGGAGATGCGGGCATCATGGACGCCGAGGGCGTCGTGAGTTTCGTCGATCGGATCAAGGACTGCATCCGTCGCCGCAGCGAAAACATTTCCGCTGCCGAAATCGAGGCGGTGATCGCCGGCCTGCCGGGCGTGGCCGAGGTGGCGGCCTATGCGGTGTCCTCCGATCTGCCCGGCGGCGAAGACGAGGTCATGCTGGCGATCGTTCCAGACAGCGCAGACACGTTTGATCGTGCGACGCTGCTCGACCAAGCCGACCGCTTGCTTCCCCGCTTCGCGAAGCCACGCTACGTCGAACTCGTGACCGAGCTGCCCAAGACCGCCACCGGCAAGGTTCAACGCGCAGTGCTGCGCAAGCGGGGCGCGGGTATGGCCTGGGATCGCAATAAATCATCCTGAGCAAGCTTATCGGCGCGACGGTTTCGCGCGCAGCGCTCATTTTGACGTTTTTTTCGAGGCTTTTCTCGAGGTTGGCGCGCTACTCCCAATTGGCTGGAATAGGGGTTTGCCCTAATATCGCCTTTGGCAGGCGGCACTTATGATCTGCAACGTAAGAAGCAATAGACCCACGCGGAACTTTCGTATTGTTCCGCTCATTTTCTCCTGTACTACCTTGAGCCGGGACTCGATCCCGGCCATTTTTTGCTACTTGCGGCCGCGCCCTCGGTCGATTGCATATCCGAAACAGCCGCAAGCGCCATGCGCTGTCGTCGCCGTCCACGGTAAAATGCAGTCATGCCGATTTACGAATACGCCCCGACCTCGGGCCACTGCGACAAATGCCAGGGCCGTTTCGAGGTGATGCAGCGCATCGCCGACGCCAAGCTCACGGTCTGCCCGAACTGCGGGCAGCCCTGCGAGCGGCGCATCAGCGCGGTCGCGCTGGGCGGCACCTACTCGGTTTCAGACGACAAGATCAAACACTCCGGCCTGACCAAATACAAGAAAGCCGGGGACGGCGTCTACGAGCGCACCGCGGGCAGCGGCGGCCCCGAAGTCATCTTCAAGAAATAGGCGCGCAGCGCCTCACGCAGCCGGATTGCCGATCACGTAGCGCACGAAGCCGCTGTGCGGCGTGTATTTGTCGTACAGCCCGCGCGCGCGGTAGTTGTTTTCCTTGGTGTTCCAGTACAGCCGCGACCAGTGCTGCTCCTTCATCTGCGCCAGCAGCCAGTCGATCAGCGCCTTGCCCACGCCCGCCGCGCGCCTGTCCGGATCAACGAACAAGTCCTCGAGGTAGCACACCGGGGTGAGCGTCCAGGTGTTCTCGTGGATGACGTAGTTGGCCATCCCGATCACGCCCTCGCCCGCGCGCTCGGCGACGATGGCGTGCACCGGCGAGGCCGGATCCATGATACGCGCCCAGGTGTGGCGCGTGACCGCTTCGGTCAGCTTGAACTCATAGAATCGGCAATAGCCTTCCCACAGCGCGCGCCAGCGCGGCTCGTCGCGCGCCTCTATCCTGCGTATCGTCACGGACATTGCTCGAACTCCTGGATGACTGGAATTCTCACCTTAGCATAAGCACGCCAACGCCTATTCCACGCGCGAGCGTTTACAATGCTGGCCTAGGCATATGTGGCGATGATGCTACACCGACACTTGGAGGCATTCATGGGCAGATTGGAAGGCAAACGCGCGATCGTGACCGGCGCGGGCAGCGGCATCGGGCGCGCCAGCGCGCTCTTGTTCGCGCGCGAAGGCGCCGCAGTGCTGGCGGTGGACAAGACGCGCGATGCAGTGGAGGAAACCGCCGCGCAGATCAAGTCCGCGGGCGGCAGGGCGATCGCGATGGCGGCCGACGCCGGCAACGAGGCGGAAGTGCAGGCCTACGTTGCGCGCGCCCTCGCCGAGTTCGGCGGCCTGGACGTCGTGTATGCCAATGCCGGCATCAGCGGCGGCCTGGTGCCGCTGTTCGAGCAGACGGTCGAGCACTGGCAGGAGATATTGCGAGTGAACCTGATCGGACCTTTCCTTGCGCTCAAGCACGCCGGCGGGCACATGGTGAAGCAGGGATCGGGCTCCATCGTCTGCACCGCATCGGTCGCGGGACTGCGCGCGAATGCCGGCGGCAATCCCTACAGCGCGAGCAAGGCCGGAATCATCAGTCTGGTGCAGACCGCGGCCAACTCGTTTTTCGGCAGCGGCGTGCGCGTCAACGCGATCTGCCCGGGACTGATCGAGACCGGCATGACCAAGCCGATTTTCGACTACGCCAGGGGACGCGGCACCGAGGCCAATCTGGGACAGTTGAATCCGCTCGGGCGCTACGGCGAGCCGCAGGAAATCGCCGCGATGGCAGCCTTCCTTGCGAGCGACGAGGCGTCCTACGTCAACGGTCAGGCCATTGCGGTGGATGGCGGCTTGTCTAGCACCCATCCGTTTCGCCGGCCGCGGCCCTGATGCGCATGTGCGCACCGGCGAAATGATTTCTTTGCGCCCGGCACTTCGATCATGACCATTTGCACTTGCCTCGACATTC
>CAZRMO010000004.1:70885-85766 GCA_964601155.1 uncultured Enterobacteriaceae bacterium | reverse complement strand
CAAGAGTTGACGCAAATGGCAAAGATTTTGATAAATGGCGAGGACGCGTGCGCGGGGGGATCAACGCCCCGAAGGTCTCGATCCCGCTCGACGGGAAAGTCCCCTTGGGGGACAAGGGGGGATGCATCCCCCCTTGTTCGTGGGATAAGGGTTTTTCCCCCGCCGAAGGCACTTTGCTTGGTTCCGGCTAGTCCGGTTTAGGGCCGATGAGCTCGACTGAAATCGGCATCAGGGGGCATATGAACGGTTTCGACGAGGGCGAGCCGTCTGCCGCGCGCCGCGGCAATGAACAGCCGCCGCGTACCGACCTGCGAAACCTTGCCCATGACACGCTCGCGATCATTCTTGCCGGTGGCCGCGGCTCGCGCCTGGCGGAACTCACCGACTGGCGCGCCAAGCCGGCGGTGCCGTTCGGCGGCAAGTTCCGCGTCATCGATTTTCCGTTGTCAAACTGCGTCAACTCCGGCATCCGGCGCATCGGCATTTGCACGCAATACAAGGCGCAGAGCCTGATCCGGCACGTGCAGCGCGGCTGGAGCTTTCTCGACGGCCGTTTCGGGGAGTTCGTCGAACTGCTGCCGGCGCAGCAGCGCATCACCGCTGATTGGTACCGCGGCACCACCGACGCGGTGTACCAGAACATCGACATTCTGCGCCGGTACAAAAGCAAATACGTGCTGATCCTCGCCGGGGACCATGTCTACAAGATGGATTACACGCGCATGCTCGCCGACCATATGGCCAGCGGCGCGGTCATGAGCGTCGCCTGCATCGAGGTGCCGCTCGCCGACGCGGAACAGTTCGGGGTGATGACCGTGGATGCGAACTGGCGCGTCAGCGCCTTCGACGAAAAGCCGGCGCGGCCTGCGGCCATGCCGGGCCATCCGGACAGCGTGCTCGCGAGCATGGGTATCTACGTGTTCGACGAGGCCTTCCTGTATGAGCAGCTGATCCGCGATGCCGAAGACGGCGGCTCCAGCCACGATTTCGGCAAGGACCTCATTCCCTGGCTGATCAAGTCCGGCGTGGCTGTGCATGCGCACCGCTTCGGCATCAGCTGCGTCACCACAAACAACGGCAAGCCGTATTGGCGCGACGTAGGCACGCTCGATGCGTATTGGGAAGCGAACATGGAGCTGACGCGCGTCGTGCCGGATCTCAACCTGTACGACGTCGACTGGCCGATCTGGACCTATCAGGAGCAGTTGCCGCCGGCGAAATTCGTGTTCGACGACGACGGCCGGCGCGGCATGGCGATCGACACCCTGGTATCCGGCGGCTGCATCATCAGCGGTTCCAAGGTGCGGCGCTCGGTGCTGTTCTCCAACGTGCATGTGAAAGACTATTGCGACATTCAGGATAGCGTGATTCTGCCGAATGTCGAAATCGGCAATAATGTGACGCTGCGGCGAACGATCGTGGACAAATACTGCCGCTTGCCCGACGGGCTGACCGCAGGGGTGGATGCGGAGGCGGACCGCAAGCGCTTTCATGTCACCGAGCGAGGGATAACGGTGATCGTGCCGGAAAGCCTGGGCCAGCGCGTGCACCACCTGCGCTAGCCCGCATTCGCGCCGGTCGGGACGCTCGGCCTCGCGCGGTGCCGCGCGCAGCATAGCCACACAATCGGAGACGCCAGCCAGTGGATCCTTACGTAAAGATTGTTCCGGACTTGCCTGCTTCGGTCGCAGCGCTATCGGGGCTCATCCGGTGAGCCCGTCGCGCTCCCTCGATCTGGTGCTGGTTTGGCACATGCACCAGCCGGACTACCGCGACCAGGCAAGCGGCGAGTTCGCGCTGCCCTGGGTGTACCTGCATGCGATCAAGGATTACACCGACATGGCCTGGCATTTCGAGCACCATCCGGGCATGCGCGCGGTGGTCAACTGGGTGCCGGTGCTGCTCGACCAGTTGGAGGATTACGCCGACCAGTTCGAAAGCGGAAAACTGCGCGACCCCTTGCTGCGGCTGCTTGCGCGCGACACGGCGGAACCAATGGGCGCGCAGGAGCGCGCATTGCTCGCGGAGCGCTGTCTGAGCGTCGAAAACCTGGGAATGATCCAGCATTATCCGCATTTCAAGCACTTGTTCGAGTTGTATTGGTCGTTCGAGTCGCGCGGCCAGGCAGCGCTGGCCTATCTGTCGGATCAGTTTTTCTACGACGTGCTCACCTGGTATCACCTTGCCTGGACCGGCGAGACGGTGCGGCGCGAGTCCGAACTGGTAGCACGGCTGATGGCGGTCGGCGAGCATTTCACGCAGCACGATCGCGGCGAACTGATTGCGCTGATCGGTGAACTGGTGCGTGGCGTGGTCGGCCGCTATGCGCGTCTGGCAAGCACCGGGCAGATCGAACTTTCGACCACGCCGCACAATCATCCGTTGGCGCCGCTGCTGCTTGATTTTCGCTCGGCGCAGGAGGCCGAGCCGAAAGCGCGGCTGCCCGAAGCGGCGGACTATCCCGGCGGCCGCGCGCGCGTGACGGCGCAACTGCACTCGGCGCTCGCCAGCCATGCGCGCCGTTTCGGCGCGGCCGCGCGCGGACTGTGGCCGGCCGAAGGTTCGATCTCCGAGGGCTTGCTGCGCGTGCTCAGCGGGAACGACTTGGGATGGGTGGCAAGCGGCGAGCAAGTGCTCGCTAACAGCCTGCGCGCGGCCGGCCACGGTGACGAGCCGCGGTCGCGCTACCTGTACCGGCCGTACCGGCTGGACGCCGCGCCGGACCTGCTCGTGTTCTTCCGCGACGACAAGCTATCGGACCGCATCGGCTTCGAGTACCAGAAATGGTATGGCAGCGACGCCGCGGCCAATTTCGTCGGCGAACTGGAACGCATCGCGGCGGATGCGCCGCAGGACGAGCGGCCCCTGGTGAGCGTGATCCTCGACGGCGAGAATGCCTGGGAGCATTACCCGTATAACGGCTATTACTTTTTGACCGCGCTGTACCATGCGCTGGAATCACACCCATCCATCCGCCCGACGACTTACGCCGCGTTTTTGCAAGTGCGTTCGAACGATGCAGGGACATCCGCCGGCGTGGCAGCCGCCGCAACGCGTACCCTCGAGCGGCTGCTTGCCGGAAGCTGGGTGTATGGCAACTTCGCTACATGGATCGGATCGCACGACAAGAATCGCGCCTGGGACCTGCTGTGCGCGGCCAAACAGAGTTTCGATCTGGTCAGCGCAAGCGGGCGGCTGGATGCCGGGCGCCGCGCGGCGGCCGAACGGCAACTGGCCGATTGCGAAGGCTCGGACTGGTTCTGGTGGTTCGGCGATTACAACCCGGGTGCGACCGTGGCCAGCTTCGACCGGCTGTACCGGGCGAAGCTGGCCAACCTTTACCGCCTGATCGGCCTGCAGGCGCCGACGGAGCTGGCCGAGCCGATTTCCCATGGCCATGGCGAACCCGAAGGCGGGGGCAGCATGCGCCGCGCGAGCGCGGCGGGCGGCGCCGGTTGAGCTGCGCCGCCGCCCGTGTTGAAACAGCGCTCAGTCCGAATGCCGCGCTTTCGCGACGATCCGCTGCAGGCTCTCGGTATCGACAATCCTCAGCTCTTTGTTGTGCACCTGGATCAGGCCGGTCTCATCGAAGCGGGACAAGGCGCGGCTGACGGTTTCCTGGGTCAGACCGAGGAAGCTTCCCAGATCAAGCCGGGTCATGCGCAAGCTGAAACGGGTATCGGAGTAGCCTAGGCGCGCGTAGCGTTCGCCGAGGATCAGCAGAAACGCCGCCACCCGGGCTTCTGCGCCTAGTGAGCCCAGCAGCCACATCTGCGTGTGTTCGCGCACAAGCTGGCGGCTGAGGAGGCGGTAGACGAACTGCTGCAGCGCTCCGGCCTTGCTGCCCAAGTGGGCCAGCCGCGGGAACGGGATGATCGCCACTTCGCTGTCTTCTAGCGTCACCGCTTCGGTGCGGTAGTGCTGCGCATCGATTCCGTCCAGGCCGAGCATATCGCTTGCCATGGGGAAGCCCAGTATCTGACAGCTGCCGCTTGCGTCGAGCAGCACATTCTTGAAAATGCCCGAGCGGACGGCGTATACATGGCCGAAGGGGTCGCCGGCGCGGTACAAGGCGGCGCCCTTTTGCACGCGGCGCAGAGTGAAGTTCACGCCGTCGGCGATTTCCATATCGCCGAGTTCGACTTTCAGCAGCGCGGCGAGATCCTGCAGGCTCAGCGATGCAGCTCCGCTCGGTGCTTGCGCGCCGGTCTGCACCTCGCGGGACTTGGTTCGTTGTTGCATGGCGACATTCATGTGGTTGGATCGGATACGGGCTGCGCGTGCTTGCAATAAAGAAAGCTACCTTCGTATAGTGACTTCCTGCGATGCGAGACAAGTGTAGGGCGCTTGGAGGAGCGGCGACATCGGGCAGGCCTGAACCTTGACTACCGGTATTACGGTAGTTCCGGGACATGAAACAAAATTAGGCATCGGGCCGGAGAAGCCGGCCGCGGCCTCAGGCTGAAGTGAGCCCTTCGCGTATGGCGTATCGCGTAAGTTCGGCCACGTTATGCAGGTCGAGCTTGCGCATGATGTTGCGCCGGTGCACTTCGACTGTGCCGGTTGCGATATTCAGGGTTTCGGCGATCTGAGCCGAGGTCTTGCCTCTTGCGAGCAGCTGCAGCACCTCGCGCTCGCGCCTGCTCAGCGGTTCGCTGCTCACTCCCTGCGCTGACTGTTTGCGCAGACTGTCGACCAGCGCCGCGGTGGCCTCCGCGTACAGGTAGGTCTCACCCCGCGCTACGGCGCGTATCCCGTGCAGCAGTTCCTCGCTGCCCGCCGATTTGACGACGTAGCCGCTCGCGCCCGCCTGCAGCATTTGCAGCATGATGCGCCGGTCGGCAAACGTGGACAGGGCAAGCACCTTGACCGTCGGTGTCTGGGCGAGAATGCGGCGCGTCGCCTCGATGCCGCTCATGCCGACCAGGCCGATGTCCATGAGCACCACGTCCGGCGACAGTTCGCGTGCGAGCTCGATCGCCGCCGGACCGTCGTCGGCCTCGGCGACCACCTCGAAGTCGCCGGTCTTTTCCAGAATTGCGCGCAGGGCTTCACGCAGCATCTTATGGTCGTCCACGAGCATCAAGCGAATGCTCATCGCGCAGTCCTGCCGGATTTGGCCTGAAGCGGCGCGATCAGCGTAACAGTCGTCCCTTCGCGCGGGCGGCTGTCCACATGCATTTCGCCGCCGATGAACTCGAGGCGTTCGCGTGCGCCCATCAGCCCGAGGCCGCCCTTGCCCGGTGCCGCTCGAAGCATTTCCTGATAATCGAAGCCGCTGCCGTTGTCACTCACGGCAAGCGTGATGCGTTTGCCGCTGCGCAGGCTGGTGACTTGCGCCATGCGCGCCCCGGCATGTTTAGCGACATTGATCAGGAGCTCGCGCACGGCGCGAAACAGCGTGGTGCGGGAGGGTTCGTCCAGGGGCTTGGCTGCGCCGTCGTCGCTCAGGCGCACCTGCAGGCCGTAGACCCGCTCCATTTCCTCGGTCAGCCACTCCAGCGCCGGGACGAGCCCAAGCGTGTGCAGCACCGGGGGACTCAACTGGAATGCGAGCGTGCGCATCGACTTGTTGGCGCGATCGACGAGGTCCTCTATGCTCTTGAGCTCGGTCGCAATTTCGGCAGCGCGCTTGCGGCCGTGCAGCGCGGTCAGCTTGTGCTTGACGATGGCGAGCACCTGGCCCAGGTCGTCATGCAGGTCCTGCGCCAGCGAGCGCCGCTCGCGCTCCTCGGCCAGGGACAGCTCTCCTGCCAGAGCACGCAACTGGGCGGTGCGCTCGCGCACCTTCCGCTCCAGCGCAGCGGTCGTCTTCTTTTGCGCGCCGGCCAGCGCGGCTGCTTTCTTTACTGGCCTTGCGGGTTTGGGCATCGCTCGTTTTTGCCGGGTGAGGGCGGATCGCCTTATGTGCGATTTCTAGAGGAGCTTGCACGCTTCGTCGAATGTCGGCCTGGGGTTGCGTGGCATCACTTTCGAAGGATCGCCATAGCCGAGGTTGCACAGGAAATTCGACTTGATGCCGGTGCCGGCGAAGAATTCGGCATCCACCTTGGAGTTGTCGAATCCGGACATCGGACCGCAGTCCAGGCCGATGGAGCGTGCAGCGAGGATGAAATAGCCGCCCTGCATCGAGCCGTTGCGAAACGCTATCCTCTCGTTGTTCGCCTTCTTCTCCGCGCCTGCGAATATGTCGCGCGCGTTCTGGTTGTGCGGAAACAGCTTGGGCAGCAGCTCGTAGAACTCGGTGTCGTAGGCGATGACGGCGGTTACTGGCGCAGCCATGGTTTTGTCCACGTTGCCCGGGCTGAGTGCGGGCTTCAACCTCTCCTTCGCCTCGCGGCTGCGCAGGAACAGGATGCGCGCCGGGTTGGTGTTCATGGTGGTAGGCGCCCATTTCGTCAGCTCGTAGAGCTTGTGCAACTCTTCCTCGCTCACCGGCTTTTGCTGCCAGCCGTTGTGCGTGCGCGCGTTGCGGAAAATCAGGTCCATGCCTTCGGGGCTCAGCGTCATGATCGGTGTCTTCACTAGGATGAAAAAATCGATTATAGGCGAATGTAATGTCGCAGCAGGCGCCGCGCGATGCGGCAGCCGTTTCGGAACGATGCTTTGCGCCCGAAGTGGGAGGGCGCTTCGGCCGCAGTGGCTGCCTGGCAGCATCGGCAGGCAGGCGATAAGCCTTTAGCATGTTGATATATTACTTTCGGTGTGTATATTATCCGGTTGTTTTTTAACAAATTTATTATTCCATAGTTTGCTGATGGAATCGCTTTTAAGCCTTTGTCTCAATTGGAAAAATCTTCAACTCTGTCCTTGACCTGAACCATTAACTCCTCTAAAGTGGGAAATAGTAGTTTTTAGTGGGAAATTATGGGATTTCCTGCAAAAACCGCTCACACGAATAAGGGGGGTCGATGTTTCAGGGTGCGGCAGCCTTAAGTCTGGATGCCAAAGGGCGCCTTACGGTTCCCTCGCGCCATCGAGACGCGTTGCAGGGAACATCTTCCCCCGCTGCCTCCAGTCTCGTACTCACCGCACACCCCGATGGCTGCCTGCTGCTTTATCCGGCGGGCGCCTGGGAACCGATACGCGCGCGCGTCATGGGCTTTCCCGCGCTCGATGCGCGCTTCTCGGTGTGGAAGCGGCTGCTCGTGGGTTTCGCCGAGGAAGTCGGAATCGACGCCGCCTGGCGCGTGCTGGTTTCCCCCGAACTGCGCAAGTTCGCCAGCCTTGAAAAATCCGTAATGCTGGTCGGACAGGGCAGCCATTTCGAGATCTGGAATCAGGACACCTGGGAAAAACAATTGCGGCAGTTGACGGCGCAGACCCAGCTGCCGCCCGGGATGGAAGATTTTGCTCTGTGACCGCTCTTGCGGCCGGAGAAGCGGACGCCGTGGCGGCGAAAGACGCGCACCAGACGGTGTTGCTGCCGGAGGCGGTCGATGCTTTGGCGATACGCGCTGATGCGAAGCGCGCGGAGGGCTGCTACGTCGATGCAACCTTCGGGCGCGGCGGACATAGCCGCCTGATTTTGGAGCGGCTGGGCGCGCACGGGCGCCTGATCGCGCTCGACCGCGACCCGCAGGCCGTCGCGGCTGCAACAAGAATAAACGACGCTCGCTTTTGCGCAGTGCACGCGAGTTTCGTCGAACTGACCGAAGTGCTCGCGCGCCTCGGCCTGGAGGGTGTGGATGGGGTGCTGCTCGACCTGGGGGTGTCTTCGCCGCAACTCGACGACGCCGCGCGCGGCTTCAGTTTTCGCCGCGATGGCCCGCTCGATATGCGCATGGACACGAGCCGTGGGCAAACCGCCGCACAGTGGCTGGAAACGGCCAGTGAAGTCGAGATCAGGGAGGTGATCCACGATTATGGTGAAGAACGGTTTGCTAAACAGATTGCAAAGGCGATTGTTGCTGCTCGGCAGCGAGAGCCGGTCGTCACCACAGCGCAACTTGCCGCTATCGTGGGTACGGCCGTCCGCACGCGGGAAAAAAACAAGGATCCGGCGACGCGTACCTTCCAGGCTATACGGATTTACCTCAATCAGGAGCTTGCGCAATTGTCGTTAGCCCTGCCGCAGATCCTCGAGCTGCTGCGACCGGGTGGGCGCCTGGCGGTGATCAGCTTCCACTCGCTCGAGGACCGCATCGTGAAGCGCTTCATGCGCGACGCGGCGCGCGCCGATGTGCCGATACGCCTGCCGCTGCGCGAGCGCGAGCTGCCGCAGCCGCGGCTGCGCGTGGTCGGCAAGCCGCTGAGAGCGTCGGCGCAGGAGATCGACGCCAATCCGCGCGCGCGCAGCGCGACCTTGCGCGTCGCCGCACGCACCGGGGCCTGAATTGGCGCGGATCAACCTCATTCTGCTTGCGCTGCTCGTCGCCTGCGCGCTCGGCCTCGTGACCTCGCAGGACAGGACGAGAAAGCTGTTCGCCGAGCTCGAAAGCGAGCAGGACCTGGCCAAGCAGCTCAACATCGAGTGGGGGCAGCTGCAACTGGAGCAGAGCACCTGGGCGATGAATGCGCGCGTCGAGAAGATCGCGCGCGACCGCCTGCATATGAGCGTGCCCGATGCAAAGCGCATCCAGATGGTGATGCCTGCGGCCGCGGGGGCGGGTCAATGAACTACGCCGCCAGTCCGGTGCTGGCGCCGCACCTGCCGCTGTGGCGTTCGCGCCTGCTGCTCGCGCTGATCGCCGGCGGCTTTCTCGTGCTCGCCGGTCGCGACGTGTACTTGCAGGGCTTGAACCACGATTTCCTGCAGCAGCAAGGCAAATCGCGCTACAGCCGAGTGATCGAGATCAGCGCCACTCGCGGCAAGATCACCGATCGCAACGGCGAGCCGCTCGCGATCAGCACGCCGGTGAAGTCGGTATGGGCGATCCCGGAGGAGGTGCACTTTTCCGCGCGGCAGCGCACCAAGCTCGCGGCCTTGCTGCAAATGTCTCCGGCGGAAATCGACAAGCGTCTGCGTGAAGCCTCCGGTTTCGTCTATCTCAAGCGTCAGATTCCGCCCGAGGTCGCCGAGCACGTAAGCGCGCTGCACATACCGGGCCTGTTCCAGAACCGCGAATACCGCCGCTACTATCCCGACGGCGAGGTGATGGCGCAAGTGCTCGGGTTCACCGGGGCCGACGACGAAGGTCAGGACGGCATCGAGCTCGCTTACCAGTCGACGCTGGCCGGCAAATCCGGCAGCCGCAGGGTGATCAAGGACCGCCTGGGGCAGATCGTCGAAGACACGGGATCGATCCGCGCGGCGCAGGACGGTAGCAACCTGGTGCTGTCGCTGGACGCGAGACTGCAGAATTTGGCATTTTCGCAATTGAAGCTCGCCGTGGACAAAAGCAAAGCCAAGGCCGGCTCGATGGTTGTGCTCAACGCGAAAACCGGCGAGGTGCTGGCGCTTGCCAACCTGCCCAGCTACAACCCCAATAACCGCAGCCGCCTGTCCGGCGCGCAATTGCGCAACCGTGCCATTACCGACAGCTTCGAGCCGGGCTCCACGCTCAAGCCGTTTACCGTCGCGCTCGCCATAGAGCGCGGAGAAGTCACGCCCGCCACGGTGATGGCCACTGCGGGGGGCACCCTGACCATCGGCCATGACACTATTCACGACGCACACCGCTTCGGCGACATGACCGTGGCGCAGGTGATTCAGCGCTCGAGCAACGTCGGGGCGGCGAGGATCGCGCTTGGCCTGCCGGCCGAGGCGATGTGGGGCATGTTCGAAAGCGTCGGCTTCGGCAATCCGCCGCCGCTCAATTTTCCAGGTGAGGCAAGCGGCAAGGTGCGACCGTACGAGAGCTGGCGGCCGATCGAGCAGGCGACCATGGCTTACGGCAATGGAATCTCGGTGTCTCTGATGCAGCTGGCGCGCGCCTACACGATATTCGCCGACGACGGTGTATTGATGCCGTTGTCGCTGCTGCGTGTGGATGCCCCGCCCATCGGCAAGCAGGTCATCTCTGCGGCTACCGCGCGCAAGGTGCGCGCCATGCTCGAACTCGTGGTGCAGCCGGGAGGCACCGCGCCGAGGGCGCGCGTGGTGGGCTATCGAGTGGCCGGCAAGACGGGAACCGCGCGCAAGGTAGTAAACGGCAGCTACGCCGCGCACAAATATATTGCTTCGTTTGTCGGCATGGCACCGGCCTCGAATCCGAGGCTGATCATCGCGGTGATGGTGGATGAACCGTCGGTCGCCGACTACTACGGCGGCGCGGTCGCGGCGCCGGCATTTTCGGCGGTGATGGCGGGCGCGCTGCGCATGCTTGGTGTGCCGCCGGATGCGCCGCTCACACCGCTGGTACTGCCGCCCGCGGGTTCCGAGATCGAGGAAGGCAATTGAAATGGGACAAATGACGCTCGTTTCTCTTTGCCCGTGGCTGGTTGGTCGTCGTTTCGTCGACTCGCCAGCCGCCAACCACGAACCACGAGTCACCAACCACGAACCACATCGTGATTAAGACCGCAATCGACATACTCAGCCAGTTGCGGCAACAGGGAGCGGCCATCGTCGGTCTTAGCGCCGACAGCCGCGACTTGCGCGCGGGGGACGCGTTCGTCGCCTATGCGGGCGCTCGCACCGACGGTAGGCACTATATCGCCGAGGCGCTCGCCCGCGGCGCCACCGCGGTGCTGTGGGAACGCGACGGCTTTTCCTGGAATCCGCAGTGGCAGGTGCCCAACGTCGCGGTAGAGGGCCTGCGCGAGCTGGCCGGTTATCTCGCCCACGAAGTCTATGGCCATCCTTCGGAAAAGCTGTGGCTGGCCGGCGTTAGCGGCACCAACGGCAAGACGTCCTGCAGCCAGTGGATCGCTCAGGCGCTCAACACGCTCGGCCGCAAGACCGCGGTGATCGGCACGCTCGGCAGCGGCTTTCCGGAGGCGCCGGGACGCGAACCGGCCGCAGGGCTCGAGGCGACACGCAACACTACGCCGGGTGCGATTGAACTGCACCGGCGGCTGGCGCAGTTTCTCCAGGCAGGCGCGCAGGGCGTGGCGATGGAAGCCTCCTCCGTCGGCCTGGACCAGGGACGCCTCAACGGCGTCCACTTCGATGTGGCGCTGTTTACGAATTTATCGCGCGACCACTTGGACTATCACGGCGACATGGAGCGTTACGCAGCGGCGAAGGCACGTTTGTTCGATGCGTCGGGTCTCTCCGGCGCCGTGCTGAACATGGACGACGTGCTGGGCGTACAGATCGCACAAAAGCTCGGCGGCGGCAGCGTGGCGCGCGCAGGCTACAGCCTGCATGCAGGGGTCGCCAGCGGCGCCGGGCTCGAATTCTTCCTCGAAGCCGAGAACATCCGCTTGAGCCAGGAAGGCCTCGCTTTCGACCTGTCGAGCTCCTGGGGCCGCGCCGAAGTGAGCAGCGCGCTGCTCGGGCGTTTCAATGTCGCCAACCTGCTCGGCGTGCTGGGCGTGCTGCTCGGTGCCGGAGTGGCGCTGGAGCAGGCAGTGGCCGCGGTTGCCGCGCTGACCTCTCCGCGAGGGCGTATGCAGTGTCTGGGCGGCGCAGGCAAGCCCCTTGCAGTGGTCGATTACGCCCACAGCCCGGATGCGCTGGAAGCTGCGCTGGCAAGCCTGCGCCCGCTGGCGCAGCCGGGCGCAGGCCGGCTCATTTGCGTCTTCGGCTGCGGCGGCGACCGCGACCGCGGCAAGCGTTCGCTGATGGGGGCGATCGCGGCGCGCAACGCCGACCAGGTGTTGCTCACCAGCGACAATCCGCGCGGCGAGGATCCATTGGAAATCATCACCGACATACTCGAGGGCGTGTTGTCCGAGGCGCAAATGCGACAGGCGCCGCTGGTCGTAGCCGACCGGCGCGAAGCCATCGCCGCGGCAATCGGCTCCGCCGCTGCGGGCGACGTGGTGCTGATCGCCGGCAAGGGCCACGAGGATTACCAGGAGACCGCGGGCTTGCGCGTTCCTTTTTCGGACGCCGCGGTCGCGATGGAGGCGCTCGCCGCATGGACGCGATGATGGACATGCGCGAAGCGGCACGGGGCGCCGACGGCGAGGCTCGCGGGGTCAACGCGCGCTTCGTCGCGGTATCGAGCGATACGCGCACGATTGCGCAGGGCGCGCTGTTCGTGGCGCTGCGCGGCGAGCGCTTCGACGGCCACGATCACCTTGCCGCTGCGCGCTCGCGCGGCGCGGTTGCCGCCATGGTCGAGCGGGGTGCGCCCGCTGCGGGCAGCGATGCGCCTTTGCCGCTGCTCGTCGTCGACGATACGCGCTTGGGCTTGGGCAGGCTCGCCGCCTACTGGCGCGGCAAGTTCACCCTGCCGCTGATCGCCGTGACCGGATCGAACGGCAAGACCACGGTGAAGGAAATGATTGCCGCCATCCTCAGCGAACACGCGGGGCCCGAACGCGCATACGCGACGCCGGGCAACCTCAACAACGACATCGGTGTGCCGCTGACGCTACTCGGCCTGCGCGCACAGCATACGTGCGCGGTGGTGGAGCTGGGTATGAACCACCCCGGGGAAACTGCCTACCTCGCCGGCATCGCACGGCCGACGGTGGCGCTGGTGAACAACGCCCAGCGCGAGCATCAGGAATTCATGCACAGCGTCGAGGACGTGGCGCGCGAACACGGCACGGTGTTCGCGGCCCTGCCCGCGGACGGGGTTGCGGTGATCAATGCCGACGACAGCTACGCCGGCTACTGGCGCGGTCTGTGCGCGCAGCGGCCGGTGCTGGACTTCGGCATCGACCGGCCCGCAGCCGTGGGCGGCCGCTACGCACTGCGCGATTTCGGCAGTGACATCGTCCTGCGTTTGCCGCAAGGCGAGGCGCCGGTAAGCCTGCAGGCAGCCGGGGTGCACAATGTGCGCAACGCTCTGGCGTCGGCTGCTGCTGCCGCCGCCGCCGGCGTCGGCCTCCCCGCCATTGCGCGCGGACTCGCGGCCTTTCGCCCGTTGCGCGGGCGCTTGCAGAAAAAAGAAGGCAGGCACGGCGCCGTCGTCCTCGACGACAGCTACAACGCCAATCCGGACTCGGTCATCGCCGCGATCGATGTGCTCGCGCGTGCTGCGGGTCAAAAATTCCTGGTGTTGGGCGACATGGGCGAGGTCGGCGCGCACGGCGCGGCTTTCCACGCCGAAATCGGCCGTCATGCCCGTGCGCGCGGCATCGACCGGCTGTTTTTGATCGGAGCGTCGTGCACCCATACGGCGGCGGCATTCGGCGCGGGTGCGCGGCACTACAGCGATCTCGACGCCCTGCTGCTCGAGCTCGAGCCCGAGCTTGCGCGAGGCGTGACCGTACTGGTCAAGGGCTCGCGCTTCATGCGCATGGAGCGCGTCGTGCAGTCGCTCGCCGGTGGGGCGTGCGTTCACAACGGCGGGGAGGACTGATGCTGCTCGAGCTCGCCCAGTACTTCGCCAAGGACGTGCGCGCTTTCCATGTGTTCGGCTACATCACGCTGCGCGCCGTGTTCGCCTGCCTTACGGCGCTGACGATCTCGTTCATCGCCGGGCCGCTGGTGATCCGCAAGCTGACCGCCTACAAGATCGGCCAGTCGGTGCGCGACGACGGCCCGCAATCGCACCTGACCAAGGCAGGCACGCCGACCATGGGCGGGGCCTTGATCCTGGTTTCGGTCGGCATTACCTCGCTGCTCTGGGGCGATTTGTCCAACCGCTTCCTCTGGGTCGTGCTGGTGGTGACCCTGGGTTTCGGCGCCATCGGCTGGGTCGACGACTATCGCAAGGTGGTGGAGGGCAATCCGAAAGGACTGTCGGCGCGGAAAAAGTTTTTTTGGCAGTCCGTAGTCGGGCTGGTCGCCGCGGTGTACCTGGCTTTTGCCGTGTCTTCGCCGAGCGGGGCCAAGATCCTGGACCTGTTCACGGCCTGGGTGGGCAGCGGCCTGTCGATGACTTTGCCGCCCAAGGCCGACCTGATCCTGCCCTTTTTCAAGCACATTGCTTATCCGCTGGGCGTGTGGGGATTCATCGTGCTCAGCTATCTGGTCATCGTCGGCACCAGCAATGCGGTCAACCTCACCGACGGCCTCGACGGCCTGGCGATCATGCCGGCGGTGATGATCGCCGGCGCACTGGGCATTTTCGCCTACGTCGCCGGCAACGTCGTGTACTCGAAATACCTGCTGCTGCCCTACATCCCGGGAGCAGGCGAACTGACCGTATTCTGCGGCGCGCTTGCCGGCGCCGGCCTCGGCTTCCTCTGGTTCAACGCCTACCCGGCCGAGGTGTTCATGGGCGACGTGGGCGCACTCGCGATCGGCGCGGCGCTGGGTACGGTCGCCGTGATCGTGCGCCAGGAGATCGTGCTGCTCATCATGGGTGGCGTGTTCGTGGCCGAAACGGTGTCGGTGATGATGCAGGTGCTGTACTTCAAGTGGAGCGGCGGCAAGCGCATTTTCCGCATGGCGCCGCTGCATCATCACTACGAACTGTCGGGTTGGAAGGAGTCGCAGGTCGTCGTGCGCTTCTGGATCATTACGATGATGCTGGTTTTGTTCGGACTGTCGACATTGAAGCTCAGATGAATCCCGCAGGAAAAAGTGCTTTGGTCCTGGGGCTGGGCGAAACCGGCCTGTCGATGGCGCGCTTCCTCGATCGCCGCGGTGCCCGTGTGCGCGTGGCGGATAGCCGCGACGACCCGCCCGGGCTGGCCGGCCTGCGCGAGAAAGTGCCGCAGGCGGAACTGGTCCTCGGCGCCTACCGCGACGCATCGTTTGCCGGTGTCGATCTCGTCGCCATCAGTCCGGGCGTGCCCTTGGCGACGCCGCAGGTGCGCGCCGCTGCGGCGCGCGGCATTCCCGTGCTCGGCGATATCGAACTCTTCGCGCAGGCACTGCGCGAAGGTCACGGCGGTGCGCAGGCACTGCGCGAAGGTCACGGCGGTGCGC
>CAZRMO010000004.1:67356-70785 GCA_964601155.1 uncultured Enterobacteriaceae bacterium | reverse complement strand
CTGCGCGAAGGTCACGGCGGTGCGCAGGCACTGCGCGAAGGTCACGGCGGTGCGCAGGTACCGCACGCCCGCAGCGGCCCCGAGCAAATCGCGCCGCAAAATCCGCCGCCGCAGGTGCTGGCCGTCACCGGCACCAATGGCAAGACCACTGTGACTGCGCTCGTCGGTGCGATGTGCAGGCGCTGCAGCCTGGCGACTGAAGTGGCGGGCAATATCGGCCCGCCGGTGCTGGACGCGCTGATGCATTGCGAGGATGTCGGGCACAAGCCTGAAGTGTGGGTGCTCGAGCTGTCGAGCTTCCAGCTCGAGACCACACGCACGCTCAATCCCGCCGCGGCTACGGTGCTCAACCTCAGCGAAGACCATCTGGATCGCTACGAGGACATGGACGCCTATGCGCGCGCCAAGGCGCGCATATTCCGTGGCGAGGGCATACAGGTACTCAATCGCGACGACGCACGCAGCATGCGCATGGCCGTGGCCGGCCGCGCGCAAGTGAGCTTTGGCCTGGATGCGCCGGCGCGGGCCGAGGATTTCGGCCTGTTGCGCGTCGATGACGAACTGTGGCTGGCGCAAGGCACGACGCCGCTGCTGGCCTTGAGCGAACTGCCGATCGCGGGGCTGCATAACGCCGCCAATGCGCTTGCCGCGCTGGCGCTGGCGCGCGCGCTCGATCTGTCCTATGTGCCGCTGTTGGCGGCGCTGCGCGATTTCAGGGGCTTGCCGCACCGGCTGGAGAAGGTGGCGGAGTTGGACGGCGTCGACTATTACGACGACTCCAAGGGCACCAATGTCGGCGCCACGGTCGCGGCGCTCAACGGCTACGCCGAGTTCGCGGCGCGCGGCGCGCGCGTGGTCCTGATCGCAGGCGGCGAGGGCAAGGGGCAGGATTTCGCGCCGCTCGCGCAACCGGTTTCCCGCTACGCGCGCGCCGTGATCCTGATCGGGCGCGACGCCGATCTGATCGCGCGCGCGCTCGGCGCGAGCGGCGTCGCGCTGGTGCGCGCCGACAGCATGGAGCAGGCCGTGGCGCAGGCGCGCGCCCGGGCGCAGCGGGGGGACGCGGTGCTGCTGTCGCCGGCTTGCGCGAGTTTCGACATGTTCCGCAACTACCCGCACCGCGGCGAAGTGTTCGCCGCATGCGTGAGGAAGATCGCCCATGCTGCGCTACATTAAGGCAGAGCGCAGTTCGCCGGCGGAATTCGACCAGGCGCTGGTATGGACCACGCTGATTCTGATGCTGCTGGGGCTGGTGATGGTGTACTCGGCTTCGATCGCGACTGCCGAGGCGAGCCGTTTTACCGGACACCGGTCGACTTATTTTCTGGTGCGCCAGGCGCTGTTCCTCGGCATCGGCCTGATCGCTGCACTGATGATATTTCAAGTGCCGGTGCGCACCTGGCAAAGCCTGTCGCCATGGCTGTTTGTGTGCGGCATTCTGTCGCTGGTGCTGGTGCTGATCCCGGGTGTGGGCCGCGAAGTCAACGGCGCCAGGCGCTGGCTCTCCTTCGGCCTGGGCAGTCTGCAGCCCTCCGAATTCATGAAGCTCGCTGCGGTACTCTATGCCGCCGACTATACGGCACGCAAGTCGGCGGTGATGCACAGCTTCAAGAAAGGCCTGCTGCCGCTGCTCGCGGTGATGCTGCTGGCCGGGTGGCTGCTGCTGCGCGAGCCCGATTTCGGCGCCTTCGTGGTGATCGCATCGGTCGCCATGGCCATCCTGTTTCTCGGCGGCATGAACGGCAAGTGGTTTGCAGGCCTGTTCGTGCTCTCGCTCGTCGGATTCGTCGCGCTCATCCTCAGTTCACCTTACCGCATGCAGCGCATCTTCGGCTTCATGGATCCGTGGTCCGATCCCTATGGCCGGGGCTACCAGCTGTCGCACGCGCTCATCGCCTTCGGCCGCGGCGAATGGCTGGGTGTGGGCCTGGGGGCAAGCGTGGAGAAGTTGTTCTATCTGCCCGAGGCGCATACCGATTTTCTGTTGGCGGTGATCGCCGAGGAGCTGGGATTGGTTGGCGTGATGACCGTGATCGCCATGTTTGCCTGGATCGTGATGCGCGCCTTCGCCATCGGCCGCCAGGCGGCGGCGTCGGAGCGCTACTACGCGGCGCTGGTGGCGCAGGGCATCGCGATCTGGCTCGCCGTGCAAACGCTGATCAACATGGGCGTGAACATGGGCGTGCTGCCGACCAAGGGGCTGACCCTGCCGCTGATGAGCTTCGGCGGCAGCGGCATCCTGGTTAACTGCGTGGCGCTGGCAGTGTTGCTGCGCATCGACTATGAGAATAGAGCTCTGATGCGAGGCCAGCCCGCATGAATGCGACGGTAGAAGCATGGCACGCACGATCATGATCATGGCCGGCGGCACCGGGGGGCATGTGTTTCCGGCACTGGCGGTGGCCGATTACCTGACCGAGCAGGGCTGGCGCGTGGTGTGGCTGGGCGCCAGGACCGGAATGGAAGCGAGCCTGGTGCCCAAGCACGGCTACGACATGACCTGGGTGCGTTTCTCCGGCTTGCGCGGCAAGGGATTGTTGCGCGTACTCGCGCTGCCGGCGAACCTGCTCGTCGCGTTCTGGCAGAGCGCGCGCGCGATTCTTGCGCGGCGCCCGGACGTGGTGCTCGGCATGGGCGGTTACATCAGCTTTCCCGGCGGCATGATGGCCTCTCTGTTCAACCGCCCGCTGGCGATCCACGAACAGAACTCGGTTGCCGGCCTCGCCAACAAGGTGCTCGCGCGCCTGGCCGACCGGGTGCTGCAGGCTTTTCCGGGGGCCTTGCCCGGCGCCGAACTGTGCGGCAATCCGGTGCGCCGGGACATCGTCGCGCTTGCACCGCCGCGTGCGCGATTTGGCAAGCGCGCCGGCCGGCTCAAGCTGCTGGTACTGGGCGGCAGCCTCGGTGCGCGGGCGCTCAACGAAACCGTACCGCAGGCGCTGGCGCTGCTGCCCGAGGAGACGCGTCCCGAGGTAACGCACCAGGCGGGTGCGCAGCATATCGCGGACTTGCAGCTAGCCTACGCCGCAGCCGGCGTGCGCGCGGAAGCACCCGCCTTCATCGACGACATGGCCGGGCACTATGGTGAAGCCGACATCGTCATTTGCCGCGCCGGGGCGCTCACCGTGGCCGAGCTTGCCTGCGCCGGCGTGGCCAGCATACTCGTGCCCTTTCCCTACGCAGTGGACGACCACCAGACGGGCAACGCGAAATTCCTGTCCGGGCACGGCGCAGCCATTTTGCTGCCGCAAGCCGAATTGTCCGCCGAGCGGCTGGCCGAACTCCTGCGCGGGTTCACGCGCGAGCGTCTGCTCGATATGGCGGAGAAGGCCAGGGCGCTGGGCAAGCCGGACGCGACCGAAACGGTCGCGCGCGCCTGCATGGAGTTGGCGCGATGAAGCACAAAGTCAAACGTATTCATTTCGTCGG
>CAZRMO010000004.1:62842-67256 GCA_964601155.1 uncultured Enterobacteriaceae bacterium | reverse complement strand
TTTTTCGAACCGCCGCTCCCGACTGGACCGGGTATGAAGCACAAAGTCAAACGTATTCATTTCGTCGGGATCGGCGGTAGTGGCATGAGCGGCATCGCCGAAGTGCTGCTCAATCTCGGCTATCAGGTCACCGGCTCCGATCTAGGCACCAATGCCGCAACGCAGCGCCTCACCGGCCTGGGCGCGACCGTGCACACGGGCCACTCGGCCGAGCATGTGGCCGAAGCCGACGTCGTGGTTGTGTCTACCGCGGTTGGCAACAACAACACCGAAGTCATTGCGGCGCGCGCGCGGCGCATCCCGGTAGTGCCGCGCGCGCTGATGCTGGCCGAACTGATGCGCCTGAAACAGGGCATCGCAATCGCCGGCACCCATGGCAAGACCACCACCACCAGTCTGGTAGCGAGCGTGCTCGCCGAGGCCGGGCTCGACCCCACCTTTGTCATCGGCGGACGGCTTACCAGCACCGCATCGAACGCACGCCTGGGTGCGGGCGAATTCATCGTGGTCGAGGCCGACGAGTCCGATGCTTCCTTCCTGCACCTGCAGCCGATGATCGCCGTGGTCACCAATATCGACGCCGACCATATGGAGACCTATCAGCACGATTTCGCGCGGCTGAAGCAGGCCTTCGTCGCTTTCCTGCAGAACCTGCCCTTCTACGGTGCCGCGGTGTTGTGCACCGACGACAAACATGTGCGCGAGATCCTGCCCTTCGTTTCCAAGCCCATCCTCAGCTATGGCTTCGGCGCCGATGCGATGGTGCGCGCGGAGAACGTCAGCCACAGCGGCGGCCGGATGCGCTTTCATGCGGTGCGCGAGGGAAAGTCGAGCGTGCTCGATGTGACGCTCAATCTGCCCGGCAGGCATAACGTGCAGAACGCGCTCGCCGCGATCGCGGTCGCCACCGAACTGGGTCTGGAGGACAGGGCCATCGTGCGCGCGCTGGCGGAGTTCCGCGGCGTCGCGCGGCGCTTCCAGAGCCACGACGCGATCCCGGCCAAAGGCGGCGGCAGCTTCACCCTGATCGACGACTACGGCCACCATCCGGCGGAGATGCAGGCGACGCTGGATGCGGTGCGCGGCGCGTTTCCCGGACGGCGCGTCGTGCTCGTGTTCCAGCCGCACCGCTACACGCGCACGCGCGATCTGTTCGAGGATTTCGTCAAAGTCCTGTCGAATGCGGATGCACTGCTGCTCGCAGAAGTCTATGCGGCAGGCGAGCCAGCGATCGTGGCAGCGGACGGCAGGACGCTGGCGCGCGCGGTACGCGTCGCCGGCAAAGTCGAACCGGTATTCGTCGAGAATATCGCTGATATGCCGGCCGCGATCCGCGCCGCGGCGAAAGACGGCGATGTGGTGGTGACCATGGGTGCGGGTTCGATCGGCGGTGTGCCGGCTGCGCTTGTCCCAAACTTGCTCGTCAAGGACGCGGAGTGAGAGATGCACATGGCTGAGCAAAGACATCTCTCCATCCCGGCGCTGCGCGGCAGGCTTCTGCCGCACGAGCCGATGCGCAAGCATCTCAGCTGGCGCACCGGCGGCGCAGCGGAGCGCGCTTACGTCCCGGCCGACCTCGAAGATGCGGCGCAATTCCTGCGCACCCTTCCCGCAGGCGAGCCTGTCTATTTCGTCGGCCTGGGCAGCAATCTGCTGGTGCGCGACGGCGGCATACGCGGCACAGTGATGCTGATGCACGCGAGCCATGCAGTGATGCGCATGGACGGTGCGCTCGTCTATGCCGAGGCGGGCGCAGCGAGCCCCAAGGTGGCGCGCTACGCCGCGACCCACGGCTACGCCGGTGCCGAGTTTCTCGCCGGCATCCCGGGAACCGTGGGCGGGGCGCTGGCGATGAACGCGGGCTGCTATGGCAGTCAGACCTGGGAGCGTGTCGAGCGCGTGCTTATGCTCGGTCGCGCCGGCGAACTGCGCCAGCGCACACCCGAGGATTTCGACATCGCTTATCGGCATGTGGCGCTCAAGGACGCGAAGCCCGGTGCCGAACTCGGCGCGGACGAATGGTTCGCCGCTGCCTGGTTTCATTTCGAGAGCGGCGAGCGGGCTGCCGCGCTCGGCCGCATCAGGGAACTGCTGCAACAACGCATCGCCGCCCAGCCGCTGGCCCTGCCCAACGCCGGCTCGGTATTCCGCAATCCGCCCGGGGATCACGCCGCGCGACTGATCGAGGCCTGCGGCCTGAAGGGGTATGCCGTCGGCGGCGCGCGCGTGTCGGAAAAGCACGCCAATTTCATCGTCAATCCCGCCGGCCGCGGCAGCGCCGCCGACATCGAAAACCTGATCGAGCACGTGCGCCGTACCGTGCTGGCGCGCCAGGGCGTCGAACTCATCACCGAAGTGCGCATCGTAGGGGAGGCGGCGACATGAGCAGGGAGCAGGGGGCCGCCGACGTGAGGAGTGGGGACGCCTGCGCGGCGGGGAGATCTCTATTTATAGATGCACGCGTGTGGACGGCGGCCCTGTGTGTCCGGGCTCGGGGCGCATCCCCATCTTTCGATGGGGCCCCTGCTTCGCCTCGCCGGCCACTGCCTCTTGCAGCCGGGATGCGACCGGCCGCGATTGGCGCCAGCCGCCGACAGCGCCGACGCAGACACTGCGAAACTGGAACGGAGGCGGCGGCATGAGCGCGAACGGCTTCGGCAAAGTCGCGGTGCTGCTCGGCGGCCGCTCGGCCGAGCGCGCGGTGTCGCTCAACAGCGGCGCGATGGTGCTGAACGCCTTGCGCAGCAGCGGCGTCGATGCGCATCCCTTCGATCCGCAACAACGGGATCTGGCCGCGCTGATCGCGGAGAAATTCGACCGCGCTTTCATCGCCTTGCATGGACGCTACGGCGAGGACGGCACCATCCAGGGCGCGCTCGAATTGCTCGGCATTCCCTACACCGGATCGGGCGTGCTCGCCAGCGCTCTCGCCATGGATAAATGGCGCACCAAGCTGCTGTGGCAGGCAGCCGGAATTCCCTCGCCGCGCTACGAGTTGCTCACCGCGGCGAGCGACTTCGGCGCGGTAGTCGCTAGCCTCGGACTGCCGCTCATGGTCAAACCCGCCAACGAGGGTTCGAGCATAGGCATGAGCAAAGTGCGCGTCGCTTCCGCCCTCGAGAAGGCCTACGCCCTGGCGGCGAAATACGACAGCGTGGTGCTGGCCGAGCAGTTCATCGACGGCATCGAGCTTACCGCCGCAGTGCTGGGTGACGCGGCGCTGCCGCTGATACGGCTTGAGACGCCGCGCGATTTCTACGACTACGACGCCAAGTACGTGGCAAACGACACGCACTACATCGTCCCCTGCGGCCTTGCGGCCGAGGCCGAGGCGGCGCTCCAGCAGCAGGTGCTGGCGGCGTTCGCCACGCTTGGCTGCCGCGGCTGGGGGCGTGTCGACCTGATGCTGGATGCAGCTGGAAAACCCTGGTTCATCGAAGCAAATACCTCGCCCGGTATGACCGATCACTCGCTGGTGCCGATGGCGGCGCGCCATGCCGGCCTTTCTTTCGAGGAACTGGTACTGCGCATTCTGGAGCTCGCGCATGTGGGATAACGCCGACATGCTCAATGGTTGCGCCGACGTGCTCTACGCGTTCGCGGCAGCGGCATTGGTCTACGCAGGCGTGTACTGGGTGATGCATTCGCCGCTGTTGCCGCTGCGCCAACTCGTCGTGGAAGGCCAGCTCACCCATGTTACGCGCGAACAGATTCAGAGCGCCGCACGCGCGGGCGCAAAGGGCACGTTCTTGAGCGTAGACCTGGACGCGGTGCGGCGCGCTTTCGAGGCGCTGCCCTGGGTGCGCAAGGTCGAAGTGCGCCGTCTGTGGCCCGATCGCATTATGGTTGTGGTGGAACAGCACGTGGCGCTGGCGCGTTGGGGCGCCGATACGCAGCCGCGGCATCTGGTCGACACCTATGGGGAGGTGTTCGAGGGCGATCTGCCCGACGCTGCCGCCTTGCCGCAATTCGCCGGCCCCGCGGGCAGTGCGCTGGAGGTGACGCGCCGCTACGCGGCGTTTCGGCAGACGTTGGCCCCGCTGCGACTCGAGCCGCGGCAAGTGCTGCTGTCGCCTCGCTATGCCTGGCAATTGCGCCTGTCGAACGGCCTCACGCTCGAGTTGGGGCGGGATCAACTCAAGGAACCGGTGCTTCAGCGGCTTGCGCGCTTCGTCGCCGTCTACGCGCAGACCCTGGGCCGCTTCAATCGCAAGTTCGAATACGCCGACCTGCGATATCCCAGGGGTTTCGCCCTGCGGGTGCCGGGAACGATGCCGCCGGCCACGCAATCAGACAACACGAAACACGCACGCGGCAAAAAAGGGGGGGCGGGATGAGCAGGAAGCAGGGGCCCCGCGCAGCGGGGATGCGACCGTCCGCGATTACCGCCGGACGCCGACACCGGCTGAGCGTC